>WVSO01000024.1 GCA_015689745.1 Rhodobacterales bacterium HKCCSP123
GATCTCGGCCGCCCGCCGGCGCGGACCTTCTGCATCCTGCCCGCCGCCGGTGCGCCCCTGCCGCAGCGCTTCGTGCCGGAGCTCGCTGCCGCGATCGCCCGGCATCACCGCGTCGTCGTCGTGGACGAGGCAGCGTTCCACGCCGCCCTCGGCCAGGGGGCCGACCCGGCCTCGCCCGAGGCGGTGACCTGGCTCAACGACCGCGAGCGCCAGGCCGAGATCGTGCTCTTCGTCGCCACGCCCGCGGCCGGTGCCTGGTCCTCGGCCGCGGTGCGACAGGCCGACCAGGCCGTCTTCGTCGCCCAGTCGCACGGCTTCGCGCCCCCTTCGGCGCTGGAGCGGATGGCGCTCGGGATGTTGCCCGAAGGGCAGCGGCGCCTCGTTCTGCTGCATCCCCATCGCATGCGGACCGCGTCCGGGACGGCGCGGTGGCTCGAGAGCCGCCCGGTGTTCCTGCACCACCATGTCGCGCTGATGGGCGACGGCGCGGACATGATCCGGCTTGGCCGCTTCCTGGCCGGTCGCGCCGTCGGGCTCGTGCTGTCGGGCGGCGGGGCCTTCGGGGTCTCGCATGTCGGCGTCTGGCGGGCGATGGAAGAGGCCGGACTGCCGATCGACATCGTCGGAGGCACATCGGTCGGCTCGGCGATGGCCGGCGCCATCGCGCTGGGGTTCGCCGCGCCCGAGATCGGCCCGCTGGTCGAGAAGATCTTCGTCAAATCGGGGGCGATGAGCCGCATCACCGTGCCGAAATACGCCTTCCTCGATCACAAGGTGCTCGATGCCGCCTTGCAGGAGCAGGTCGGCGATGCCCTGATCGAAGACCTGTGGCTGCCCTATTTCGCCATCGCCGCCGATCTTTCGTCGATCTCCAAGCGTCTCCTGCGCACCGGTCCGCTGTGGGAGGCCATGCGCGCCTCGGCGGCCATTCCCGGCATCCTGCCGCCCTTCTTCACCTCCGAGGGCGAGATGCTCGTCGATGGCGGCTGCGTCGACAACATGCCGTTCCGCGACATGCATGGTCTGAAGACCGGGCCGAATGTCGTGGTCGACGTGCAGAAGAACACGCCCAAGCCGATCTACGTGGATTACGCCAACCTTCCGGGGCGGATGGAGCTGCTCAGGCGGACGGTGCTGCCCTTCGGCAAGCGCCCGCCACGGGCGCCGGGCGTGGTCTCGACGGTGATGCGCAGCCTGCTGGTGGGGCAGGGCGCGACGGATACCGGCATGAAGCCCGACGACCTGCATGTGCGGCCGCCGGCGCTGCAGGGGGCCGGGTTCCTCGACTGGACGCAGCACAAGCTGTTCTTCGAGATGAGCTATCGCCATGCGCAGGACGAGGTCTTCGGCGACCTGTCCACCTCGGAGGACCCGGCAAAGGCGGCCCTGCGCCGGGCGGCGGGGCTGGGCTAGGCGAGAAGCGCCAGCGCCCCCGTGCTGCCCGCGAGCACGAGGGCAAGGGGAACACCGTGGCGCCGCTCGGCGGGGCTGCGGCTCGCGGCGTTGCCGAGCAGGCTGAGGGCGAAGAGCACCGCGAAGGCCCCGAGCGCGGGGCGGATGAGGAGGCCGGGCAGAAGTGCCGGGCCGAACCCCGCCGCCTGCACCACCACCACGGCCCCGATCAGTGCGAGCGGAACGACGGCAAGGCTCGCCCACCGTTTGCCCGGCGGCAGGCGGCGGTCCGCCCCGCCCCAGGCCATGTGCCCGATGGGCAGGCCCGCCGCCAGCAGCCCCTGGAACAGGGCCAGCCAGACGAACCCGGCCAGCCCCGCGTATCCCGCGACCGCGATCACCCGTCCTTGCGGATGACGGCGTTCGTCGGGTCGTAGGGGCTGTCCTCCACGACTTCCGCGTCGAAGAGCTCCCGGAACATCCGCACCTTCAGCTTCTGGCCCACCTCGGCCAGGTCGGGGCGCACGTAGCCCATGCCGATCGACTTGCCGAAAGCGACCGACCAGCCGCCCGAGGTCAGCCGCCCCACCTTCTCGTCACCGAGGTACAGCGCCTCGCGCCCCCAGGGATCGGCATCCGCCGGCCCGTCGATCAGCAGCGTGACGCATTTCGACCGGATGCCCGTCTCCAGCATCGCCTGCTTGCCGGTGAAGTCCTTTTCCAGATCGACGAAGCGATCCAGCCCCGCCTCCAGCGGCGTCGCGTCCCGGCCCAGCTCCGTGCCGAAGGCGCGATAGCTCTTTTCCTGCCGCAGCCAGTTCTGCGCCCGCGCGCCCACCAGCTTCATCCCGTGCTTTTCGCCTGCTTCCATCAGCTGATCCCACAGGTAGCGCTGCATCTCTACGGGATGGTGCAGCTCCCAGCCCAGCTCGCCCGTGTAGGCCACGCGGATCGCGCGGACGGGGCACATGCCCAACTCGATGTTGCGCATCGACAGCCAGGGGAACCGCTTGTTGCCGAGCACCGTGTCGGGGTCGGCATCCTTGACGATCTCGCGCAGCACGTCGCGCGATTTCGGCCCGGCGATGGCGAAGACGCCCCATTGCGTCGTGACATCGTGGATGTCGACATAGCCGCCGCCCGCGGCCATGAAATCCTCGGCCGACTTGAGCAGGTAATCCGCGTCATAGGCCGTCCAGGCCCCAGCCGAGACGCAGTAATACTCGGTCTCGGCCAGCCGGACGAGCGTGTATTCCGTCCGCGTCGTGCCCGCGCTTGTCAGCGCATAGGTCAGGTTGATCCGGCCGACTTTGGGCAGCTTGTTGCAGGTGAAGGCGTCAAGGAACGCCGTCGCCCCCGGCCCGCGGACGAGGTGCTTGGTGAAGGCGGTCGCGTCGATCAGCCCCACACCGTTGCGGATCGCCTCGGCCTCTGCCTTGGCATGGTCCCACCAGCCGCCGCGGCGGAAGCTGCGCGCGTCATGGTCGAAGGTTTCGGGCGCATCGGTCGGCCCGTAGTAATTCGGCCGCTCCCAGCCGTTCACCTGCCCGAACTGCGCCCCGAGCGCCTTCTGCCGGTCGTAGACGGGGGCGGTGCGCAGCGGGCGGCAGGCCTCGCGCTCTTCGTCGGGGTGGTGAAGGATGAAGACGTGTTCGTAGCATTCCTCGTTCTTGCGCGCGGCATACTCGGTCGTCATCCAGCCGCCGTAACGCTTGGGGTCGAGGGCGGCCATGTCGATCTCGGCCTCTCCCTCGACTATCATCTGCGCGAGGTAGTAGCCGGTGCCGCCCGCCGCGGTGATCCCGAAGGAGAAGCCTTCGGCCAGCCACATGTTGCGCAGGCCCGGCGCGGGGCCGACCAGCGGGTTGCCGTCGGGGGTGTAGCAGATCGGGCCGTTGAAATCGTCCTTGAGCCCCACCGTCTCGGACGAGGGGATGCGGTGGATCATGGACATGTATTCCTCCTCGATCCGCTCGAGGTCGAGCGGGAAGAGGTCGGCGCGGAAACTGTCGGGGACGTCGTAGAGGAACCGCGCGGGCGCATTGCGCTCGTAGGGGCCGAGGATCCAGCCCTTGCGCTCCTCGCGGACATACCACTTGGCATCCGCGTCGCGCAGGACCGGGTGTTCGGGGTTGCCGGCCGCGCGCCACTCGGCCAGCGCCGGGTCGGGCTCGGTCACGATATACTGGTGCTCGACCGGGATCGCGGGGATTTTGATGCCCAGAAGACGCGCGGTGCGCTGGGCGTGGTTGCCGGTGGCGGTCACCACATGCTCGGCCGTGATGACGGCGGTTTCCTCGGAGGGGACAAGGTTGCCGCCTTTCTCCACCATCCTGGTGACGGTCACGCGCCACTCGGACCCGGTCCATTCGTAGCCGTCGACCTGCCATTTCCGCTCGATCACGACACCGCGCTGCCGCGCGCCCTTGGCCATCGCCATGGTGACGTCGGCGGGGTTTATGTAGCCGTCGGTGGGGTGATAGATCGCGCCCTTCAGGTCCTCGGTGCGGACAAGCGGCCAACGCTCCTTGATCTGGGCGGGGGTCAGCCATTCGTGGGGGATGCCCACCGTCTCGGCGGTCGAGGCGTAGAGCATGTATTCATCCATGCGCGCATCGGTCTGCGCCATGCGCAGGTTGCCCACCACGGCGAAACCCGCGTTCAGGCCGGTCTCCTCCTCCAGGGTCTTGTAGAACCTGACCGAGTAGTCGTGGATGTGGCTTGTGGCGTAGCCCATGTTGAACAGCGGCAGAAGCCCCGCGGCATGCCAGGTCGAGCCGGAGGTCAGCTCGTCGCGCTCCAGCAGCATGACATCCTCCCAGCCCGCGCGGGCGAGGTGGTAGGCGATCGAGGTGCCGACGGCACCGCCGCCGACGACAAGGGCTTTGACATGGGTCTTCATGGGCGTGCGGGTCCTTCGCGGGCGCGTGTGGGCAGAATCCTGACCCTACCTGCCCGAGCCGCGCAAGCCGCGCCTCGCCCACCCGACCCTAAATCGCGCGAAAGCGACAAGCGCGAACCGCCCCCCATTTTCCGTTTCGAAAATGTCCCGGGGGAGTCGCGTCGGTCGCCGTTGGAAGCGCCGTTGGTCCGGGCGACAATGGCGACAGGGGCAGAGCCCCCGGGTCTTCGCAGGAAGATGTCCCCGCGCCGCGTCAGCGGCGCGCCCCCGCCCTCCGAATTTTCCATGAAAATTCGCCCTGCACCGAAAAAGGCCCGCCACGCGGGCGGGCCTTTCCGGTGCCGTGCCGACAGGTTCAGTTCGGGATCTCGCCCGTCATCCCCTCGACGTAGAAGTTCATGCCGGCCAGCGTGCCGTCATCCGCGATCTCGCCCTCGGCGAGCCAGGCCGTGCCGTCCTGGCGGTTGATCGGGCCGGTGAACGGGTGGTACTCGCCCGCCGCCATCGCGTCGATCATGGCCTGGGCGCTGGCGCGCAGCTCGGCCGGGATCGCGTCGGTCATCTCGCCGATCACGACCATGCCGGTGTCGATGCCTTCCCAGGTGTCGGCCTGTTCCCAGGTGCCTTCCATCGCCTCGCCGACGCGGCGGATGTAGTAGGGGGCCCAGTTGTCGATGATCGAGGCGACCCGCGGGAGCGGCGCGAACTGGATCATGTCCGAGGCCTGGCCGAAGCTGATGATGCCTGCTTCCTGCGCGACGGCCTGCGGTGCGGTCGAGTCGGTGTGCTGCATGATCACGTCGGCGCCCGCATCGATCAGCGCCTGCGCCGCATCGGCTTCCACCGCCGGGTCGAACCAGGTGTAGGCCCAGACCACGCGGAACTCGACATCGGGGTTCACCTCGCGCGCGTGCAGGAAGGCCGAGTTGATGCCGCGGATCACTTCCGGGATCGGGTAGGAGGCGATGTAGCCCACGATGTTGCTCTCGGTCATCTGGCCCGCGATATGGCCCAGGACCGCACGGCCCTCGTAGAAGCGCGCCGAGTAGGTCGAGACATTCGGATGCTCGCGCAGGTAGCCCGTGGCGTGCTCGAAATAGACGTCGGGGAAGTTGCCCGCGACGGCGTTCGTCGCCTCGCCGTAGCCGAAGGAGGTGGTGAAGACCATGTCCGCGCCGTTCAGGATCATCTGGGTCATGACGCGCTCGGCATCCGGGCCCTCGGGCACGTTCTCGACGAAGACGGTATCGACCGCGTCGCCGAAATGCTCTTCCACGGCAAGGCGGCCCTGGTCATGCTCGTAGGTCCAGCCGTAGTCGCCGGGCGTGCCGATGTAGACGAAGCCGACGGTGAAGGGGTCCTGCGCCGCGGCGGGCAGGGCAAGGCCTGCGGCAAGCGCCGCGGAGGCCAGGAGTCTGGGCAGCAGTTTCATGTCTTAATCCTCTCTGTTGGATGGGGTGGTAGCCGTCTGCGCGCCCGTCCGTCCGGCGCGCTTGTCTGGGTCGGGGTCGATCGGTTCGGGCTCCGGCGTCTCGTGGCCCGCCTCGGCCAGCGCCGCCGTGATCAGGCCCGCGGGCACGGCGATGACGCCGATCCCGATCAGCAGGATCACCCCGGTGAAGACGCGTCCCCCCGTCGTCACCGGGTAGACATCGCCATAGCCGACCGTGGTCAGCGTGGCGACCGCCCACCACAGGCTTTCGGGGATCGAGCCGAACGCCTCGGGCTGGGCGACGTGTTCGAAATGATAGATGCCGACCGCCGCGAGGTAGAGCGCGACACAGGCGATGAAGAGGAAGATCAGGAACTCCGCCTTCACCCGGTCGATCGCCCGGGCGATCCGGTCGAGCGCGCGGTTCGCCTTGAAGAGCTTGAGGATCCGCAACAGGCGCAGAAGCCGCAGGGTCCTGACCGTGGTGAGGTCGGGGAAGAGGAACAGCACCGCCGGAACGACAGCGATGAAGTCGATGATCCCCCAGAAGCTGAAGGCATAGCGCAGGGGCTGCGCCGAGCAGGTCAGCCGCAGGACGTATTCCACGCAGAAGGCCGCGAGGATGAAGGTCTCCACCCCGCGCAGCGCGCTCCGCGCCGTTTCGGACAGGTCCGGCATGGTCTCGAGCGCGATCACGATGGCCGAGGCGACGATCAGGCCGTAGATCGCCAGCGCCACGCCGCGCCCCACGCGCGGGTGCGTGCCGTCGAGGATCTCGATGACGTCGTCGCGGCGCATCGATCCCCCCTCAGCTCGACGCGTGGAAGACGCGGCCGAGCGCCGCGGGTGCGTTCAGCGCCGCGCGCGTCCTGTCGGAGGACATGAGCACGAGAACGATGATCGTCACGAGGTAGGGCGAGGCATCGAGCAGCGCGACCGGCACACCGATCTCGGCGGCCTGCAGACGCAGCTGCAAGGCCGCGATGCCACCGAAGAGCCAGGCCCCGAGAAGCACGCGCCCCGGTTTCCACGATGCGAAGACGACCAGCGCCAGCGCGATCCAGCCCGCGCCCGCGGTCATCCCCTCGATCCAGTTCTCGACGCGCACCACCGACAGGAACGCCCCTCCCAGCCCCGCGCAGGCGCCGCCGAACAGGATGGCGAGAATGCGGATGCGCACCACCTTGTAGCCGAGCGCATGGGCCGCGTCGTGGCTTTCGCCCACCGCGCGGATGATCAGCCCCGTCCGCGTCCGCGTCAGCACCAGCCAGACCGCGGCGACCAGTGCGACGGCAAGGTAGGTGACGAGGTCATGGGAAAACAGGATCGGCCCGATCACCTCGATCTCGCGGATCGCCTCGGGGAAGGGCTTGGCGACATCGGGAACGGGCTGGCCCGGGTAGGCCACGCCCAGAAGTGCGGCAAGCCCCAGCCCGAAGAGCGTGAGCGCAAGGCCCGACGCGACCTGGTTCGCCATCAGGAACTGCGTGAGCACGGCGAAGATCAGCGACAGCGCAGCCCCTCCCGCCATGCCCGCGAGGAAGGCGAGGGTCGGTGACCCGGTCTCGTGCGCGGCGATGAAGCCGCAGACCGCGCCCATGATCATCATGCCCTCGACGCCGAGGTTCAGGACGCCGGATTTCTCGACGACCAGCTCGCCGATGGCGGCCAGCAGGACCGGGGTGGAGACCGTGACCAGCGCGACGATCAGGGTGACGGGGTCGATGATCATGCGGCGGCCTCCCGTCCCCATTTGACGCGGTAGTTGGCCAGCACGTCGAGGGCGAGCAGGAAGAACAGCAGCATCCCCTGGAAGGCCTGGATCGAGGGCGCGGGCAGTCCCAGCATTAGCTGTGCCAGCTCCCCGCCGATGAAGGTCAGCGCCATGAGCATCCCCGCCAGCAGGATGCCGATGGGGTTCAGACGCCCGAGGAAGGCCACGATGATCGCGGTGAAGCCGTAGCCCACGTTGAAGTCGATGGTGATCTGACCCGCGGGTCCCGAGACTTCGAACAGGCCCGCGGCCCCTGCCAGCGCGCCCGAGGCGCCCATGCACAGAAGCACCAGCCGCGCCGGGCTGACGCCGCCGAAGCGCGCCGCGCGCGGGGCCTGGCCCGCCAGCTTGATCTGGTAACCGAGGATGTGGCGGTTCATCAGGACGTAGGCCGCGATCACCGCTATGAATGCGGCGAGCACGCCCCAGTGCATCCCCGTGCCGTCGATCAGTTCGGGGTTGTTCGTGCCCGGATGCCGCGAGAGGTTCCGGCTGCCCGGAAAGCCCGAGCCCTCGGGGTTGCGCAGCCAGCCCGTCGCGGCCGAGGCCAGCATCGCCTCGGCGACATAGACCAGCAGCAGCGACACGAGGATTTCATTGGTCCGCGCGTAGACCTTCAGAAGCGCCGGGATCATCGACCAGAGAAACCCGCCCAACAGCCCCGCCAGCACCATGCCGGGGAAGATCAGCGGGCTTTCGGACGGGTAGAAGGCCAGTCCGAAACCCGCGCCGCAGATCGCGCCGACGATGTATTGCCCCTCGGCCCCGATGTTCCAGATCCCCGCGCGGAAGCCCAGCGAAAGCCCGATCGCGATCAGGATCAGCGGCCCCGCCTTCACCAGCAGCTGCGGGCGCGAGTAGCTGGCGAAGCGCTCGCTGAAGAGCGGGTCCCAGAAGATGATGCGGATCGCCTCGAGCGGGTCCGAGCCGAGAGCCGCGAACATCACGCCGCCCGCGATCATGGTCAGCACCACGGCCAGGATCGGCCCCCCGATCACCCAGCCCTGCGAAGGCTGCGGCCGTTTCTCGAGGCGGATCATGCGACCGCCCCCCCGGCCATGTCGTGCATGTCATGCGCGCCGCCCAGCATCAGGCCGATCTCCTCCATCGACAGCCCGCGCGCGGGGCGCGGTGCCGAGAGCCGCCCCTCGTTCAGCGCGCAGAACCGGTCGGAAATCTCGAGCAGCTCGTCGAGGTCCTGCGAGATCACGATCACCGCAGCACCCCCCTGCGCAAGGTCGAGCAAGGCCTGCCGGATCGCGGCGGCGGCGCTCGCGTCCACGCCCCATGTCGGCTGGTTGACGACCAGAACCGTGGGCGCTTGCAGGATCTCGCGCCCGATCACGTATTTCTGCAGGTTCCCCCCCGACAGCGCCCGCGCGGCCACCCCCGGCCCCGGCGTGCGCACATCGAAGCGCGCGATGATCTCCTCGGCGAAGCCCCGCGCCTTGCCCCAGTCGACGAAGCCCGACCGGTCCAGCCCCTTGCGGATGCGCGCGGTCAGGACCGCGTTCTCGGTCAGGCTCATGTCGGGCGCCGCGGCATGGCCGAGCCGCTCCTCGGGCGCACAGAGCAGCCCCAGCGCGCGCCGGGCGTTCGGCCCCAGCGCGCCGACGGGTTCCCCCTTCAGTGTGATGGTCCCCGGCGCGACAAGCGTCTCGCCCGAGAGCGCCGAAAGAAGCTCGTCCTGCCCGTTGCCCGCGACCCCGCCGATGCCCAGAACCTCGCCCGCGCGCACCTCCAGCGCGACCTCGCGCAGCGGTGTCCCGAAGGGCGAGGCCGGCGTCACCGACAGCCCCGCCACATGCAGCAGCACCTCGCCCGGTTCATGCGCGTCGCGCGCGGGCTGGCTCAGCGACTTGCCGACCATGAGTTCCGCCATATACGCCGCGGTCACCTCGCGCGGGGTGCATTCGCCGACCTTTTTCCCAAGCCGCAGGATCGTGGCCGCATCGCAGAGCGTCCTGATCTCCTCGAGCTTGTGCGAGATATAAAGGATCGCCGTCCCCTCGGCGCTGAGCTTGCGCAGCGTGTGAAACAGGATCTCCACCTCCTGCGGCGTCAGCACCGAGGTCGGCTCGTCCATGATGAGGAGTTTCGGATCCTGCAACAGGCAGCGGATGATCTCGACCCTCTGGCGCTCGCCCGCCGACAGGTCGCCCACCATCCGGTCGGGATCGAGCGGCAGGCCGTAGGTCTCGCTCACCGCCCGGATCCGCGCCGCAAGGTCGCGCGGCTTCGGCGGATCCTCCATGCCGAGCGCGACATTCTCGGCCACGCTCAACGCCTCGAACAGGCTGAAATGCTGGAACACCATCGCGACGCCCGCGGCCCGCGCCGCCCGCGGCTCGGCAGGCGTGTAGGGCGCGCCGCGCAGGTGCATCGTGCCCCGGTCGGGCCGCACGAGGCCGTAGATCATCTTGACCAGCGTCGACTTGCCCGCGCCGTTCTCGCCCAGAAGCGCATGCACCTCGCCCGGCTGGATGGCGAAGGAGACGTCATCATTGGCGACGACACCCGGATAGGCCTTGGTCAGCCCCTCGATCTCGAGCAGTGCCGTCACGTGCGCGTCGCTTTCCCCCGGTGGATCGGCTTGACTGCCGATTCCTTGTGCAGATGCTCTTTCACTAGCCGCCCGGCCACCCCCACGGCAATGGCCTGGGGGTGTTTCCCGAGGCTCGGGTCGCCTATCGGGCAGGCAATGCGCGAAATTTCGGCATCCGAATGGCCAAGCGCGCCAAGCCGCGCGCGGAAGCGCGCCCATTTCGTCGCCGAGCCGATCAGCCCGCAGGAGGCGAAGCCGCGGGTCAGCGCCGCATGGCAGAGCGCAAGGTCGATCTCGTGGGAATAGGTCAGGATCAGGTGATGGGCATGCACCGGCGCATGCGCCATCAGCCGCGGCAGGTCGGCGGCGGTTATCGTCTCGACGCCCTCCGGCACGTCCCCGGGAAACCGCGCCGGGCCGGTGTCGGCCCAGGTGATCGCCACATGGGGCAGGGGGGCCATGACGCCGACGATGGCACGCCCCACATGCCCCGCGCCCCAGACCCAGAGGTCGGCCCCGCGCGGGCGTTCCAGGTCTTCCACCGCCTCGAAGCGCAGCACCACCGCCCCGCCGCAGCATTGGCCAAGCGCGGGGCCCAGCGGAAACCGCCGTTCCGCGTAGCCCGCCCCATCCGCCAGCATCTGCCGGGCGATCCGCATCGCCTCCCACTCCAGCGCGCCGCCGCCGATGGTCCCTTCGGTGCCATCGCCCCGCACCAGCATCGCCGCCCCTTCCTCGCGCGGGGCGGAGCCCTGCACGGCCACCACGCTCACGCGAATGCCGCTCATGCGCCCCTCGCCCGGTCGACGGCGGCCAGCACCGCCTCGGCGGTCGCGGGGGCCTGAAGGTCGGGGTACTGCGGGCCGCAGGCCGCGCAGGCATCCCCGAGCGCCATCAGCACGGAAATCCCCAGCATGAAGGGCGGCTCGCCCACCGCCTTGGAGCGATAGATCGTCTCCTCCCGGTTCGCCCCGTCCCAGAGCGCCACGTTGAACACCTCGGGCCGGTCCGAACAGGCCGGGATCTTGTAGGTGGAAGGCGCATGGGTCCTCAGCCGCCCCTTGCCGTCCCACACAAGTTCCTCGGTCGTCAGCCAGCCCGCGCCCTGAACGAAGCCCCCCTCGATCTGCCCGATATCCAGCGCCGGGTTCAGGCTCGCGCCGCAGTCGTGGATGATATCGGTGCGCAGAATGCGGTTCTCGCCGGTCAGCGTGTCGATCACCACCTCCGAACAGGCCGCGCCATAGGCGAAGTAGAAGAACGGCCGCCCCCGCCCAGCGATCCGGTCCCACTCGATCTTGGGGGTCTTGTAGAACCCCGTCGCCGACAGGCTGACGCGCGCCATGTAGGTCTTCGCCACCGCCTCCTCGAAGGGCATCTCGGCCCCGCCCGCCCGCACCATGCCGCCCTCGAAGACGACCTCGCCTGGCTCCGCCTGCAACTCCGGCGCGACCACGCCCGCGATGCGTGACCTGATCTCGTCGCAGGCGGCCTTGACCGCCATCCCGTTCAGATCGCTACCGGAACTTGCCGCCGTGGCACTGGTGTTCGGCACCTTGCCCGTATCCGTCGCGGTGATCTTCACCCGGTCCATGCCCACGCCGAAGCGGTGGGCGGCCACCTGCGCGACCTTCTGGAACAACCCCTGTCCCATCTCGGTGCCGCCGTGGTTCATGTGGATCGAGCCATCCTGGTAGACATGCACCAGCGCGCCCGCCTGGTTCAGATGCGTCAGCGTGAAGGAGATGCCGAATTTCACCGGCGTCAGCGCGATCCCCCGCTTCAGCACCGGCTGGGCCGCGTTCCATTCGGCAATCGCCGCCCGCCGCCCGGCATAATCGCAGCCCTCCGCCAGCCGGTCGGTCAGCGCGTGCAGGATGAAATCCTCCACCTTCATCCCGTAGGGCGTCACGCCCTCCTTCACCCCCGCCGTCACCGGCGAATGCGCGGCCCCGAAGCGTTCCCCGCGCCCGGCGGTCTCCTTCACCTTCATCGCCCCCCGCCCCGCCAGATCGGCGGTCTCGAGACGCTTGCCCTCCTTCATCTTCCCGAAAATACGGTCTCCCGCACTCTCCACCGGTGCCTCCGGGTAGTAATTCAGCCGCCGAACCTCCAACGGATCGCGCCCCAGCGCATGGGCCACGTGATCCATCACCCGCTCGATCCCCACCATGCCCTGCGGCCCGCCGAACCCGCGATAGGCGGTGGCGCTCTGGTGGTTGGTCTTCAGCCGGTGCGAGGTGATGCGGCAGCTGGGCAGGTCATAGGCGTTGTCGGCATGCAGCATCGCCCGGTCGGCCACCGGCAGCGACAGGTCCATCGACCAGCCACAGCGCATGTAATGGGTGAAGTCCGCGGCCAGAAGCCGCCCCTCGCCATCCACGCCGACGCGGTAGTCCACGCGGATGTCGTGCCGCTTGCCGGTGATGACGAAATCATCGTCCCGGTCATAGCGCATCTTGGCGGGCCGCCCCGTACGCGCCGCGGCCACCGCGCAGGCGATGGCGAGATGGTTGCCCTGGCTCTCCTTCCCGCCGAAGCCGCCGCCCATCCGCCGCACCTCGACCCTGACCGCGTTCATCGGCAGGCCCAGGGCATCGGCAACCTTGTGCTGGATCTCCGTCGGGTGCTGGGAGGAGGAATGCACGACCATGTCGCCCCCCTCCTGCGGGAGCGCCAGCGCCGCCTGGCCTTCGAGGTAGAAATGCTCCTGCCCGCCGACCTCGATCCGGCCTTCGATCACGCGCGGGGCCTTGGCCAAAGCCGCCTCCACGTCGCCCTTGGCATAGACGCGCGGCCCTTCCTCGAAGCGGGAATTGGCGGCTAGCGCCTCCTCCACCGTCAGGATCGGGGCCTCTTCCTCGTAGTCGATCACCGCCAAAGCCGCCGCCTTGCGCGCGCGCAAATGGCTGTCGGCCACGACAAGGAACAAGGGCTGGCCCGCGTAATGGATCGTTCCGTCACTCACCAGCGGCTCGTCATGGGCCGAGGGCGAGCAATCGGGGATCACGTCGAAATCCGCGCCCGAGAGCACCATCACCACGCCCGGCGCGGCCCGCACCGGGCCAAGGTCCATCGCCGCGATGCGGCCCCGTGCGATCCGGCTCGTCCCGAAGGCGAGGTGCAGGCAATCCCAAGGCACGGGGATGTCATCGACATAGCGCGCCTGACCCGTGACATGGAGCGGCGCCGCGTCATGCGGCAGGGGTTTCGAGACACTCATGCGCAAACCTCCGGTTTGACCCTCATGCCCGCACCTCCAGCACGCTCACCGCCTCGCCCCGGCTCTCGCGGAAATACCGCATCAGCATCCCCTCTGCCGCGCGCAGCCGGTAGGCGGCCGAGGCGCGCATGTCCGAGAGCGGCGTGAAATCCTCGGCGAAGCGCGCCTGCGCCGCCGTCACCGTCTCGAGGCTCCAGGGCCGGTCCACCAGCGCCGCCTCGACCGCCGCGGCGCGTTTGGGCACGCCCGCCATCCCGCCGAAGGCGATCCGGGCGGCAACCACCACGCCCTCCTCCACCGTCACGTTGAAGCAGCCGCAGACGGCGGAAATATCCTGGTCGAAGCGTTTCGAGAGCTTGTAGCAGGCCAGCCTGTCGGGCTGCACGGGGACCGAAATGGCCTCCACGAACTCCCCCGGCGCGCGGTCCTGTTTCCCGTAGTCGAGGAAGAACGCCTCCAGCGGCATGTCCCGCCGCGCCTCGCCCTTGCGCAGGTGCAGCGTTGCCCCCAGCGCGATCAGCGCGGGCGGGCTGTCGCCGATGGGCGAGCCGTTGGCGATGTTGCCGCCGATGGTCGCGGCGTTGCGCACCTGGACGGACCCATAGCGCCGGATCATCCCGGCCAGCGACGGGTGACGGTCGGTGAAATACGCGCCGACCTCGGTCAGGCTGGTCATCGCCCCGATGCGGATCGAGTCCTGATCCGCGGCAATCCCCGTCAGATCGGCACATCGGTTGAGAAACGCCACCGGCGCGAGGTCGCGCAGCCCCTTGGTCACCCAGAGCCCGACATCGGTCGCCCCTGCGATCAGCGTCGCGTCGGGATGAGCCGCGTACCACTCGGCGAGCGCGTCCGACGAGGTCGGAACCGCGGCAGGCGTTGCTCCCGAAGAGCGTATTTTGGGAAAGGTGAAGGCAGGGTCGCCAAGCGCTTCGGCGTCGGCGCGCATCCAGTCGGGGACGGGGGCATCGGCAGCGGCTTCGGCGGCGCGGACGATGGGCGCATAGCCCGTGCAGCGGCAGAGGTTCCCTGCCAGTTGGTCGTCGTGATCCCGCCGCCCGTTCAGATGCGCCACCGCCATGGACACCACGAAGCCCGGCGTGCAGAACCCGCACTGGCTCCCGTGATGCGCGACCATCGCCTCCTGAACCGGGTGCAGCGCGCCGCCGGGTCCGGCGATCCCCTCGACCGTGCGCACTGCGCGGCCTTCGAGCTGACCCATGAAAAGGATGCAGGCGTTCAACGCCCGGCTCGTCCCGTCCGCATCGGTGACCATCACCGTGCAGGCGCCGCAATCGCCCTCGTTGCAGCCCTCCTTGGTGCCGGTCAGCCGCGCCTCCTCGCGCAGCCAGTCCAGAAGCGTCACCGTCGGCGCCGCCTCCACGTCCCGAGGTTCCCCGTTCAGAAGAAACCGGATGCCCATGTGATGTGCCCGCCGCGGTACCCTTGCCGGGGTGGTCGTCCGGCGCTCGATGCGGCGTAGAGCGCGGCCCCGTTTTCCTGTTCGACCGGACGACAGGAAACCCGTCCTTGTCGCATAATGCAAGCCTTGCGCTGCGCGGGCCCTGCCCGGGGGGCCTCGGTCGCAACGATCCACAAGATACCGGGGCAAGCGGCTGGATCGCCCCAAGGGCTTGCGGTAGCCTTGTGTCATGGCCAGCCCGCGATTCATCCATCTTCGCCTGCACACCGAGTATTCGCTGCTCGAGGGCGCGATGCGCGTGAAGAAACTGCCGGGCATGGTGGCCGAGGCCGGAATGCCCGCCGTCGCCGTGACCGACACGAACAACATGTTCTGCGCGCTCGAGTTCTCGGAGACCGCCGCCAAGGCGGGTGTCCAGCCGATTATCGGCTGCCAGATCGATGTCGAGTACGACCCCGTCCGCCCCGGCGAGCGGCCCGTTCCCTACGCCGCGCTCGTGCTGCTTGCCCAGAACCGGCAGGGCTACGAGAACCTGATGAAGCTCAACTCCTGCCTCTACCTGCGCGACGATGGCACCTTGCCCCACGTCACGCTCGAGGATCTGGCCGCGCACGGGGCTGGTCTCATCTGCCTGACCGGCGGCCCCGACGGGCCGCTCGGGCGGCTTCTCCAGACCGGCAACCGCGGCAAGGCCGAGGCGCTTCTGACCCGGCTTCAGGCGATCTACGAGGACCGCCTCTATGTCGAGCTGCAGCGCCATCCGGGCGAGGGGGGGCTTCCGCAAGCCGAGAAGCTGACCGAGCGCGGCCACGTCGAGCTTGCCTACGCGCGCGACCTGCCCCTTGTCGCCACCAACGATGTCTATTTCCCCAAACCGGCGATGTACGAGGCGCATGATGCGCTGATCTGCATCGCCCAGGGCGCCTATGTCGACCAGGCCGAACCGCGCCGCCGCCTGACGCCGCAGCATCATTTCAAGACGCCCGAGGAAATGGCCGCGCTCTTCGCCGACCTGCCCGAGGCGCTGGAGAACACCGTCGAGATCGCGCGCCGCTGCGCCTATCGCGCGCGCACCCACCCGCCGATCCTGCCCCGCTTCGCCGAGAACGAGGTGGAGGAGTTGCGGAGGCAGGCCAACGAGGGCCTGCAGGCGCGCCTTGCCGTCATCCCCCATGCCGCGAGCGTCGAGGACTACCAGCAGCGCCTCGATTTCGAGCTGGGCATCATCGAGGGGATGGGTTTCCCCGGCTACTTCCTGATCGTGGCCGATTTCATCAAATGGGCCAAGGATCACGACATCCCCGTCGGGCCGGGCCGCGGCTCGGGGGCGGGCAGCCTCGTCGCCTATGCGCTGACCATCACCGACCTTGACCCGCTGCGCTACTCGTTGCTGTTCGAGCGCTTCCTGAACCCCGAACGCGTCTCGATGCCGGATTTCGACATCGACTTCTGCATGGACCGCCGCGAAGAGGTGATCCGCTACGTGCAGGAGAAATACGGACGCGACCGCGTGGGCCAGATCATCACCTTCGGCGCGCTTCTCTCCAAGGCCGCCGTCCGCGACGTGGGCCGCGTGCTGCAGATGCCCTTCGGTCAGGTCGACCGCCTGTCCAAGATGATCCCCGTCGAGGGGGTCAAACCCGTCTCCATCGCGCAGGCGATCAAGGACGAGCCGCGTTTCCTTGAGGAAATGCGCGAAAGTGAGCAGGACAAGCGCGACGGCAAGGTCAACCCGACCCGCCGGTTGATGGACTATGCCGAGAAGATCGAGGGGTTGCTCAGGAACGCCTCGACCCACGCCGCCGGCGTGGTGATCGGCGACCGCCCGCTCGATGAGCTTGTGCCGCTCTACCGCGACCCGCGCTCGGATATGCCCGCCACCCAGTTCAACATGAAATGGGTCGAACCCGCGGGGCTGGTGAAGTTCGACTTCCTCGGCCTGAAGACCCTGACCGTCGTGCAGAACGCGATCGAGCTGATCCACGCCTCGGGCCGCCAGCTGCACGAGGGGCCGGACGGCACCCGCCTTTACGACCCCGAACCGGGGACCGAGAACCAGGCCAACGCCATCCCGCTCGACGACAAGAAAACCTACGAGCTTTACGCCAGCGCCAAGACCGTCGCCGTGTTCCAGGTGGAAAGCTCGGGCATGATGGACGCGCTGCGCCGCATGAAGCCCGACTGCATCGAGGACATCATCGCGCTTGTCGCGCTCTACCGCCCCGGCCCGATGGAGAACATACCGAAGTTCTGCGAGGTCAAGAACGGCCTGTCAGAGCGCGACACGCTGCACCCCTCCATCGACCATATCCTCGACGAGACGCAGGGCATCATCGTCTACCAGGAGCAGGTGATGCAGATCGCGCAGGAAATGGCGGGCTACTCGCTCGGCGGCGCCGACCTGCTGCGCCGCGCCATGGGCAAGAAGATCCAGGAGGCGATGGACGCCGAACGCCCCAAGTTCATCGCGGGCGCCAAGGAGAACGGCGTCGACGACGCCAAGGCGCTGGAGGTCTGGAACCTCCTCGACAAGTTCGCCAATTACGGCTTCAACAAGTCCCACGCCGCGGCCTATGCCGTAGTCAGCTACCAGACCGCCTGGCTCAAGGCGAACCACCCCGTCGAATTCATGGCCGCCGTCATGAATTGCGACATCCACCTCACCGACAAGCTGGGCATCTACAAGCAGGAGGTCGACCGCCTCGGCATCGAGGTGGTGCCGCCCTGCGTCAACCGTTCCGCGGCGACCTTCACCGTGGAAGAGGGCAAGATCCTCTACGCGCTCGGCGCGCTCAAGAACGTGGGGGTGGACGCGATGCGCCTGATCGTCGAGGCGCGAGGCAAGAAACCCTTCGCCACGCTCTTCGACTTCGCCCGCCGCGTCGACCTCAAGCGGGTGGGCAAGCGCAGCCTCGAGATGCTGGCCCGTGCCGGGGCCTTCGACGCGCTCGACCGCAACCGCGCCCGCGTCTTCGCCGCGCTCGACGCGCTCACCGCCTATTCCGCCGCGATCCACGACGCGGCTGCCTCCAACCAGGTCTCGCTCTTCGGCGAGGCGGGCGAGGATCTGCCCGAACCCCGCCTGCCCAACCCCGACGACTGGCTTCCCGCCGAGCGGCTGGCGGGCGAGCATTCCGGCATCGGCTTCTACCTCTCGGGCCACCCGCTCGACGATTACATGCCCGCGCTCAGGCGCAAGGGCGTGCAGACGCTGGCCGAGGTCGAACGCAAGGTGCAGGGCGGCGCCTTCGTCGCCAAGATGGCCGGCGCCGTCTCCTCCCGGCAGGAGCGCAAGAGCCAAAGGGGCAACCGCTTCGCCTTCGTCTCGCTGTCCGACCCCACGGGCCTCTACGAAGTGACGATGTTCTCCGACGTGCTCGAGGCGACGCGCCAGCACCTCGAGACCGGCTCGAACATCCTCTTGCAGGTCGAGGCCACGCTCGAGGCCGACCAGCTGAAACTCCTCTGCCGCGGCGTGCAGCCCATCGACGCCGCCGTCGCGCAGGAGGCCACGGGCCTGCGCGTCTTCGTCGAGGGTGAGACCGGCATCGCCTCGGTCCGCTCGCTCCTGACCCGCATGACCGAGGAGGCCGCCCGCACCGCCCGTGGCCCGATCCACCTCTGCCTGATGCACCCCGACCTGCCCGGCGAGGTCGAGATGCTTCTGGGCGAACACTTCCCCGTCTCCCCCCAGATCAAGGGCGCGCTCCGCTCGATGGAGGGGGTGGTGATGGTCGAGGAGGTCTGAGCGCCGCTCGACCCCCTTCCCATTCGCCGTGCCCGCCCCTACCGTCGCGCCACGATGACACCCGACACCACCCTCGACAGCCGCGCCTCATGGGGACGGCTGGGCCTCAGCCTCCTGATCTCGCTGATCGGGAATGTCGGCATGTGGGCGATCATCGTCATCCTGCCCGCGGTGCAGGCGGAATTCGGCGTGGACCGGGCCGATGCCTCGATCCCCTACACGCTCACGATGATCGGCTTCGCCGCCGGGAACTTCCTGATCGGCCGCGCGGTCGACCGCTGGGGCATGGCGCCCTGCCTCGCCGGATCGGCTCTGCTGATGGCGCTCGCCTATGGTGCCGCCGCCTTCGCCCCCAGCCTCGCCACGCTCTCGGCGCTGCAACTGCTGATCGGCTTCGGCACCGCCACCAGCTTCGGCCCGCTCATCGCCGATGTCTCGCAATGGTTCCTGAAACGCCGCGGCATCGCGGTGGCGATCATCGCCTCGGGCAACTACCTCTCGGGCGCGATCTGGCCCCTGATCCTTGCCGATATCCTCGCGGGCCCCGGCTGGCGCACGGCCTATCTCGTCATCGCCGCCACCACCTTCGCCGTCATGCTTCCCGCCACGTGGCTCCTGCGCAAACCGCTCCCCGAGGGCGCGCTGCAGGCCTCCGAAAGCGCCGCCGCGCTCAAGGCGCGCGAGGCGGGCCTGTCGCCGCGCGCGCTGACCTGGCTGCTCGCCGCCGCCGGCATCGGCTGCTGCGTGGCCATGTCCATGCCGCAGGTCCATATCGTCGCCTATTGCACCGACCTCGGCTACGGCCCGGCGGTGGGCGCGGAAATGCTCTCGCTCATGCTGATGGGCGGCGTCGCCTCGCGCCTCGTCTCGGGCCTTCTGGCCGACCGGCTCGGCGGCGTGATGACGCTTCTCATCGGCTCCACCCTCCAGATGCTCGCCCTCATCCTCTACCTGCCGACGACGGGCCTGACCTCGCTCTACCTCGTGAGCCTCGTCTTCGGCCTGAGCCAGGGCGGCATCGTGCCCTCCTACGCCATCATCGTCCGCGAATACCTTCCCGCCCGCGAGGCGGGCGCGCGGGTGGGCTTCGTCATCATGGCGACCATCGTCGGCATGGCCCTCGGCGGCTGGCTCTCGGGGCTGATCTACGACCTCACCGGGTCCTACCGCTGGGCCTTCCTCAACGGCATCGCCTTCAACGCGCTCAACGTGGCGATCATGGTGATGATCCTCTTGCGCTCGCGCCCGCGCAGCCCCCGCGTGGCCGTCGCGGCCTGACCGCCGTCACCCTGGCCAGCCGTGGCCCTCGACGGCGCGCATGAAGGCCTCCATCGCGGGGGTGAAGGGCCGCCCCGGCATGTGGACCAGCCCGACCTCGCGCGCCACCTCGGGCGCGATCAGGGGGCGCTGGATCAGCCCCGGCAGGGTGACCGAATATTCCGGCATGAAGGCGAAGCCGATCCCGGCCAGCACCATCGCCTGCACCCAATCCTCGCGCTCCGAGCGGAAGCGCGCGTAAAGCGACACCCCCTCCGCTTCGCAGACGGCCATCACCATCTCGCGCATCTCGCAGGCCAGCCGGTCGACATATGGCTCGCCGGACAGGTCCGACAGCGCCACCGCGTTGAGCTGGCTCAGCTTGTGACCGGGCGGAAAGACGACGACGTAGCGCTCGCTGTAAAGCGGCCGGCACCGCAGCGCCCCGGCGATCTCCTCGTCGAGCGTCAGGATCGCGGCGTCCAGGTCTCCGCCGGCCAGCCGCTCGCGCAGCTCGGACAGCGCCCCCTCGCTCACCGCCAGCTCGATGCCCGGATGGGCGGCCTCGAACCCTGCCAGGAAGCGCGCCAGCCGGACGTGCCCCACCGTCGACAGAACCCCCAGCCTCAGCGGGACCTTTTCCAGCAGGCGGAAGTTTTGCGCCAGGAGCCGCGCGGCATCCGCCTCGGCCAGGATCTGCGACAGGTGCGGCAGCATCGACTGGCCGAACTGGCTCAGCATCACGCCCCGCCCCTCGCGATGGAACAGCGGCGCGCCAAGCTCCGCCTCCAGCGCCTTGATCCCCTTGGTCAGCGCGGGTTGCGTCACGTTGCAGTCTTCCGCGGCGCGGGTGAAGTTCAACACCCGTGCCGCGGCCAGCACGTATCGGATCTGCGACATCTCCATGCGGTCCGGCCTCCTGTCCCCCGACCCGGTGCCAAGCCTACCGCAGAATCGGCAAACCGTGGGGAATGGATCGATAACGCATCGCCATTTCCGCCCGCGCCCGTCCTGCGCTTGACTTGGACCACCACGACAATCCAGCCGAAGGGAGACCACGACATGTCGGTATTCATGGTGGAACGCGATCTGAAGGGGATCAGCATGGAAGACCTTGCCGGCGCGCAGAAGGCGGCCATCGCCCAGGCCGCCGCGATGCGCGGGGCAGGGACCGAGATCAGCTACATCCGCTCGACCTTCGCCCCCGAGGACGGGCGTTGCATGTGCCTCTTCGACGGTGCCTCGGCCGAGGAGGTGAAGGCGCTCAACGACGCGGCGGGCCTGCCCTACACCCGCGTGGTCCCCGCCCTCGACCTTACCCCGTGACCCGTCCGGGCGCGTTCACCATTCATCAAGGTTAACGCGCCCCCCTGCTTCTCCGTTTCGAAAATATCCCGGGGGAGTCGCGAATGCGACGGGGGCAGAGCCCCCACCTGTCCCGAGGCCGATCACCAATGCGGCGGCTTCTGGTCGGCGAGCGGGATGGTGCCGCCCGCATCGACCTCGCGCTCGGCCTCGCGCTGCATCAGCATCTCGACCCGGCGCACCAGCCGCGCGATCTCGGCATCCTGCCGGGCCACGACCTCCGACAGGTCATCCACCGCCCGCTCGAGGTGGGCAATCCGCTCTTCAAGGCCCGTGTCGCGTGCCATCTGCGCCTCCTTCGCCGCATGTACCGGGTGTGTACGGCCTGTGTACGCGATGTGTACGCCCCGGACCCGCCGGTCAAGCCCGCCGCCTTGCCGATTGCGCCCCCCTCGGCTAGAGGGGGCGCGACCCCGGACCCGGATGCGAGACGCACCATGGCCAAGCCGAAGAAACAGCCCCGTCCCAGGGCCGAAACGCCCAAGGGCTTCCGCGACTATTTCGGCGCGGAAGTCACCGAACGCCTTGAGATGCTGGAAAAGATCGCCGAGGTCTACCGCCTCCACGGCTTCGACCCGCTCGAGACCTCCGCCGTCGAAACCGTCGAGGCGCTGGGCAAGTACCTCCCCGATGTCGACCGCCCCAACGCGGGCGTCTTCGCCTTCGAGGAAGACGACACCTGGCTCGCGCTGCGCTACGACCTGACCGCCCCGCTCGCCCGCGTCGCCGCCCAGTATCGCAACGACCTGCCCTTCCCCTATCGCCGCTACGCGATGGGGCCGGTCTGGCGCAACGAGAAGCCGGGGCCGGGGCGGTTTCGGCAGTTCTATCAATGCGATGCGGATACCGTGGGCGCCCCCTCGGTCGCCGCCGACGCCGAGATCTGCGGGATGCTCGCCGACACGCTCGAGGCCGTCGGCATCCCCCGCGGCGACTACATCGTGCGGGTCAACAACCGCAAGGTTCTGAACGGCGTGCTCGAGGTCGCGGGCCTCGCGGGCGAGGACAAGGACGAGGAGCGCGGTATCGTCCTTCGCGCCATCGACAAGCTCGACAAGTTCGGGCCAGAGGGCGTCCGCCATCTCCTCGGCGAGGGGCGCATGGACGAGAGCGGCGACTTCACCAAGGGCGCGGGCCTGTCCGGGGCGCAGGCCGATGTCATCATGGGGTTCATGGATGCGCGGCGCGAGGACGGAGCGGCCACGGTGGCGCGCCTGCGCGAGCTGGTGGCGGGCTCGCAGACCGGCGAGCAGGGCGTCCAAGAGCTTGAAACCATTGCAGACCTCCTCGCCGCCGCCGGCTACGGCCCCGACCGCATCGTCATCGACCCCTCGGTCGTTCGGGGCCTCGGCTACTACACCGGCCCGGTGTTCGAGGCCGAGCTGACCTTCGAGATCACCGACGAAAAGGGCCGCCCGCGGCAGTTCGGCTCGGTCGCAGGCGGCGGGCGCTACGACGACCTCGTCAAGCGCTTCACCGGGCAGGAGGTTCCGGCGACCGGCGTCTCCATCGGCGTCGACCGCCTGCTGGCAGCCCTGCGCGCCAAGGGTCGCCTGACCGGCGAGACCCAAGGCCCCGTCATCGTCACCGTCATGGACCGCGACCGCATGGCCGAGTACCAGGCGATGGCCACCACGCTGAGGCAGGCGGGCATCCGCGCCGAGGTCTATCTGGGCAACCCCAAGAGCTTCGGCAACCA
This sequence comes from Rhodobacterales bacterium HKCCSP123, assembly GCA_015689745.1. Classification (GTDB taxonomy): domain Bacteria; phylum Pseudomonadota; class Alphaproteobacteria; order Rhodobacterales; family Rhodobacteraceae; genus Roseicyclus. The sequence goes on from WVSO01000024.1 coordinate 22,761, forward strand.
GTTGAAATACGCCGACAAACGCGCCAGCCCGGTCGCCGTGATCCAGGGCGAGGACGAGGCCGCGCGCGGCGTGGTGCAGCTCAAGGACCTGATCCTCGGCGCGAAGCTGGCCGAGGAAGCGACGCTCGAGGAATGGAAATCCCAGCCCGCGCAGGTCGAGGTTCGGCTTGCCGATCTTGTAGCAGAAGTTCGCAAGCTTCTGGATCGCCACCGGTGAGCGGGAAGCCCGCCATCCGTGCCGAGGCCGCGCGCCTTCAGGCCTATTTCGAGGCTGCGGGCGCACTGCCCGTCGAGGCCGATCTCCTGTTGCCCGCCGACACGCTTCTGGACCTCTACGGCGAGGACATCCGCGCGCGCGCCTACGTGACCCATGACCCCGACCGGGGCGAGCTGATGCTGCGCCCCGACTTCACCGTGCCGGTCGTCCAACGCCACATGGAGAGCGGGGCGGAACCCGCGCGCTACACCTACCAGGGCGAGGTCTTCCGCACGCAAGCGGCCGGATCGGGCCGCCCGAGCGAGTACCTGCAGGTGGGCTACGAGCTTTTCCGGCGCGACGACCCCGTGAGCGCCGATGCCGAGGTCTTCGCCCTGTTTTCCGAGGTGCTCTCGCCGGCCGGTCTGCGCGCGGTGACGGGCGATATCGGCATCCTCCTGGCTGCCATCGACAGCCTGTCGACGACCGATGCGCGCAAGGCTGCCCTGCGCCGCCATGTCTGGCGTCCACGCCGCTTCCGGGCGCTGATCGACCGTTACACCGGCCGCGCGCCGGTACCGCCTGCCCGCGCCGCGCTGATCGAGGCCCTGGACGGGCGGGAGGCTGGGAGCCTGATCGCCGAGGGCGGTCCCGAGATCGGACTGCGCAGCGCCGGCGAAATCGCCGCGCGCATCGCCGCCCTGGCCGAGGATGCGGCGGCTCCGCCCATCCCCGCCGCCGAGGCGGGGGTGCTGGGCGCGATCCTGTCGCTCAAGGCCGCGCTGCCCGACGCCTGCGAGCAGTTGCGCGACATCTGCGTCGACCTGCCGGGCCTCGACCCCGCGGTCGAGACCTTCGCCGCGCGGGTCGCGGCGCTGGACGAGGCCGGCATCGACGTGGCGGGCCTGCCCTTCGAGGCGAGTTACGGGCGCACCACGATGGAATACTACGATGGCTTCGTCTTCGGTTTCCTCGCCGAGGGACGGGCCGAGTTGCCCCCGGTCGCCACGGGCGGTCGCTACGATGCGCTGACCCGCATCCTGGGCGGTGGGCGCGCCATTCCCGCGGTGGGCGGCGTGATCCGGCCCGAGTTGCTGCACCTGGTCATGGCGGAGGCCGCGGCATGACGATCCGGCTTGGCGTGCCGTCGAAGGGGCGGCTGATGGAAAAGACCTTCGCCTGGTTCGCCGAGCGCGGGCTGGACATGCGGCGGAGCGGCTCGGACCGCGAATACGCCGCGGAGGTGGCGGGCGCCGACGTGGAACTGATGCTGCTCTCGGCGGGCGAGATTCCGCGTGAACTGGCGGCAGGGCGCATCCACCTGGGCGTCACCGGCTCGGACCTGGTGCAGGAACGCATCCCCGCCTGGGACCAGGCGGTCGAGGTTGTGGCGCCGATGGGCTTCGGCCATGCCGACCTGGTGATCGCGGTGCCGGCCTGCTGGATCGACGTCGCCACCCTCGACGATCTCGACGCGGTCGCGGCGGCCTTCCGCGCGCGGCACGGCTTCCGCCTTCGCATCGCGACGAAGTATCACCGGCTGGTGCGCGATTTCCTGCGCGAGGCGGGCGTCGCCGATTACCAGCTGGTCGACAGCCAGGGCGCGACCGAGGGCACGGTCGCCCATGGCACCGCCGAGGCGATCGCCGACATCACCTCGACCGGCGAGACCTTGCGGGCGAACCACCTGAAGATCCTGGACGATGGCTTGATCCATCGCTCCGAGGCGACGCTGTTCCGAGCCCGCGGCGCGACCTGGGGAGAGGCCGAGCGCCGGGCCATGGCGGACCTCGTCTCGCGCATCGGGCCGGGCTGAAAGGTCAGAGCACGCCGAGTTCCGCCAGCGCTGTCTGGAGCGAGGGCGGCAGCGCCTCCTCTGTTTCGCGGCCACGGGGCAGGTCGCGCGGCGCATCCTCGGGTTTGAGGTAGCGCCAGCCCTGGAAGGGCCGTTTCGGCGTGGCGGCGACGCGCGTCACCTCGGGGTCGAGCACGATGCCGCATCGCGCGATGCCGTCGCCGCGGTCCACCTCGTCGAAGCGCAGGACGCGCTGCCGGCAGAGCACGAGCCCCTTGAACACCCAGTAGAGCGACCCGCCGTTCAGCACCTCGTCCGCGCGCTTGGGCCACATCCGCGTGACGTGCCGCGGCAGCCCGTCCGGCCCCTTGGCGCGCGGGTTCCCCTGCCAGTCGAGCAGGTCCTCGACCGCCTCGGCGCCGACGCACAGCTTGATGAGATGGGTTGTCCCCGGCTTATTCACAGACCGCTCCACAGAATCCTGTCACCACACCATATCGTAGTGCCGTCACGGTGATCTGCAATCTGTTGATGGAATGCCGCGCTCGGGCTATTGTGTCCGTCTGCCAGCCGGAGCCGAGAGAATGACCCGTTTCGCCGCCCCCATCGCCGAACAGATCTGGGACATGAAATACCGCCTGAAACAGGCGGACGGCACACCCATCGACCAGTCGGTCGAGGATACGTGGCGGCGAATCGCGCGCGCGCTGGCCGGGGTCGAACAGGACAAGGCCGGCTGGGAAGAGCGGTTCTACGCGGCGCTCGAGGATTTCAAGTACCTGCCTGCCGGCCGGATCGTGGCGGGTGCCGGCACCGGGCGGTCGGTGACGCTCTTCAACTGCTTCGTCATGGGCACCATCCCCGACAGCATGGGCGGCATCTTCGACAACCTCAAGGAGGCCGCGCTGACCATGCAGCAGGGCGGCGGGATCGGTTACGATTTCTCGACCATCCGGCCCAAGGGGGCCGAGGTGCATGGCGTGGCGGCCGATGCCTCGGGGCCCTTGTCCTTCATGGATGTCTGGGATGCGATGTGCCGCACGATCATGTCTGCGGGCTCGCGCCGGGGCGCGATGATGGCGACGCTGCGCTGCGACCACCCCGACATCGAGGCCTTCATCGCCGCGAAATCCGACCCGGCGCGCCTGCGCATGTTCAACGTCTCGGTGCTGGTGACGGACGCCTTCATGGAGGCGGTCGAGAAGGACGGGCCCTGGGACCTGACCTTCGGCGGCAAGGTCTATCATACGGTGCAGGCGCGCGACCTGTGGAACAGGATCATGCGCTCCACCTATGACTACGCCGAGCCCGGCGTGATCTTCATCGACCGCATCAACGCCGAGAACAACCTGAACTACGTCGAGACGATCGCCGCGACGAACCCCTGCGGCGAGCAGCCCCTGCCGCCCTATGGCGCCTGCCTTCTTGGCTCGATCAACCTTGCCCGCCTCGTCGTGCACCCTTTCACCGAGGCCGCCGCGATGGATGTCGCCGCCCTGAAGGAGCTGGTCGCCACCTCCGTCCGGATGATGGACAACGTCGTCGATGCCTCGCGCTTCCCGCTCGAGGCGCAGGCCCGAGAGGCGCAGGCCAAGCGCCGGATCGGGCTGGGGGTCACGGGCCTTGCCGACGCGCTGGCGATGGTCGGGCTGCGCTACGGGTCGCAGGAGGCCGCGATCTGGACGGAAACCTGGATGCAGACCATCGCGAACGCGGCCTACCGCGCCTCGGCGCTGCTGGCGAAGAAAAAGGGAGCCTTCCCGCTTTACGACAAGGCGGCCTATGCCAGGGCGCCGATGGTGCAGCGGCTGTCGCCAGAGGTGCGGAAGCTGATCGCCGAACATGGCCTTCGGAATGCGCTGCTGACCTCGATCGCGCCGACCGGCACGATCTCGCTCTTCGCGGGAAACGTGAGTTCGGGCATCGAGCCGATCTTCGCCAATTCCTATACCCGCAAGGTGCTGCAGCCCGACGGAACGCGGACCGAGGAAGAGGTGGTGGATTACGCCGTCAAGGCATGGCGCGACCTGAAGGGCGACGCGCCCCTGCCCGGACAATTCGTGACGGCACAGACGCTTGCGCCGCTCGATCACGTGCGCATGCAGGCCGCCGCGCAGCCGTGGATCGACTCGTCGATCTCCAAGACGATCAACGTGCCGGCCGACATCTCCTTCGAGGATTTCAAGGATGTCTACGCCGAGGCCTATCGCACCGGCTGCAAGGGGTGCACGACCTACAGGCCCAATGACGTGACGGGCAGCGTCCTGTCCGTCAGCGAGACCGAGGAGAAGACGGAAGGGCGCGGCGCCGCCGAGGCGGCGAGCGGCGAAGTCGTCTACATGTCCGAACCGCTCGACCGGCCCGCCGCGCTGGAGGGACACACCTACAAGGTGAAGTGGCCCGACAGCGAGCATGCGCTCTACATCACGATCAACGACATCATTCTCGCCGGGCACAGGCGCCCCTTCGAGGTCTTCATCAACTCCAAGAACATGGAGCATTTCGCCTGGACGGTCGCGTTGACGCGGATGATCTCGGCGGTGTTCCGGCGCGGCGGCGACGTGTCCTTCGTGGTCGAGGAACTGAAGGCCGTCTTCGACCCGCGTGGGGGCGCGTGGATGAATGGCAAGTATGTCCCCTCGATCCTGGCCGCCATCGGGGGCGTGATCGAGCGCCACATGATCGCCATCGGCTTCCTCGAAGGCGAGGGGATGGGCCTGAAATCCGACCCGCAGGCGCAGGTGGTGAACCTTGGCCACAAGCCCGGTCCGGCCTGCCCCAATTGCGGGCAGTTCGACATGCGCATGGCCGAAGGCTGCCTGACCTGCAACAGCTGCGGCTACTCCAAGTGCAGTTGATCGCCAGCGAGGCGGCGCTCGACTGAAGCGCACGCCGGGGGCCCGCGTCGCTCTCCACGCGGCGGCGCCCGTGCATGTGTGCAACAGATGGCGTCCCGACCTGGCCGCGATGCCATGGCCTTGCCACATTCGCGATGCTACCGTTTGCCAAACGGGTCGGCGGGTTCACCGCCGCGTATGTCGAGGCAGTGTGATGGTACGATTTCTTCCCCTCGTCGGGGCAACTCTTGTTTCCCTGTTCAGCCTGGTGCCCTCGGTGCGCGCGGAAGACGGGCGCATCACCCTCGGCACGGTGCGCCTCTTCAGCAACGACACCATCGCCGATCGTGAGGACCGCTGGCGGTCGGGCGGATACGGCGTGAGCGCGTTTCGCGGCGAGACATGGACCGGGCGCCTGCCGTCGCAACCCTTCGAGATCATGGAGTACCGTTTCCGTGGCGAGGTGATCGCGCCTGACAATCTCAACAATCCCGACCCGGCGGACCGCCTCTATGCCGGGACCTGGTGGCTCGGTGCCCATACGCATTTCGACTGGCTGAACTTCGAGGTGACGGCAGGGGCCGATATCGCGGTCACCGGCGAGCAGTCGGGCCTTCGTCGCCTGCAGGCGCATGTCCATGACCTTCTGTCCATGCCGCGCATGAGCATCGGCGACCACCAGGTCGCGGATGGCATCCATCTGCACGGCACGCTGGAGATTGCGCGCAGCCTGCGCTGGGAGGGGGGAGAGTTCCGCCCGTTCGTCGAACTGCAGGCGGGTGTCGAGACGATGGCGCGCATAGGCTTCGACGTGACCATCGGCGCGCTAGCCGACGGCGGTCTGCGCACGCGTGACCCGATCACCGGTCAGCGGCCGGAGGGGGTCACCGGAGGGACTGAGGGCGGTTGGTCCTTCCTTCTGGGTGCCGACATCGCGGCGGTCGAAAGCTCGATCTTCCTGCCCGCGGATCGCGGCTACCAGGCCGAGGACCGGCGGCACAGGCTGCGGGCGGGGGTGAACTACGGCTTCGGCGAGAGCAACATCTTCTACGGCGTCACCTACCTGTCGGAGGAATTCCTGGGCCAGCCCGAAGGACAGGTGGTGGGATCGCTCAGCCTGGGGATTCACTTCTGACGAATTGTGGTCCCCGCCGAATCAACCGCTATACATGGTGATTCGCGTCTGGTATGGTGTGAGCAACGCACGGTCGGTCAACGGCTGGCTTCCAACAAACCTGACGAGGCGGGGCAATGGGCACGGGCTTTCGGGGCGCGTTCGTGATCTCATGGGCGCAAACCTGGATCGATGGATATCCGGCAGAAGACCAAAAAGACCTGGTGGAAGGCATGGGGTGGAGCTGGCACGGCCGCGCGCTTCCCCTGGAAGGCGACGGCGCCGCCCTCATCCTGACCGCCAGCCGGGACCATCAGGAGCTTCGTTCCCGCGCGGCGCGGGTGGTGCGCAAACTGTTGCAGCGCCCTGCGCCCGGCCCCGCCGAATTTGCCGCCGATGAGGCCGATCCGATATTCCGCGGGGCGTTCATCCTGTCGGACGGCAAGCGGTTCTTCACCGTCGTTCCCATCGTGATCGAAGGCGCTGCTGTGCCGATCCTGCTCTTTGCGGACGACATGCCGCCGCCCGATCGTGAACTGACGATCGTTCACTGCTCCGAGCGGACCCTTCGCGCGACCCCGTCCGAGCGCCCCTCGGTGATCTGCTTCACGCCCGGAACCCGCCTCAGGACCGAGGCGGGCGACAAGGCGATCGAGGACCTGGGGCCGGGCGACCGGCTGCTCACCCGTGACAGCGGCCCGCAGGAGGTGCTCTGGACGGGCCACCGCCGGATGTCCGGCGCGCGCCTCTTCGCGATGCCGGACCAACGCCCGATCCGACTGCGCAAGGGGGCGCTGGGTGTCGATCGGCCGGAAGACGACCTTGTCGTCAGCCCCGAGCACCGGGTTCTTGTCACCGGCGCAGCGGCCCGCGATCTGTGGGGCGAACCCGAGGTGCTGGTGCGGGCCGCCGATCTTGTGGGCGACCGCTACATCACGGTGGACCATTCCCTGCGCGAGACCTGGTATATCCACCTGATGCTCGAGCGGCACGAGGTGGTCTGGGCCAACGGGCTCGAGGTCGAGACCTTCCATCCCGGTTTCATGGGGCTGGACCACCTGAGCGGCGGGCAGAGGGAACTGCTCTTCGACCTGCGGCCCGAACTGTCGCGGAATGTCGATCTCTACGGGCCGCCCGTACGCCGCATGGTCAGCCGTGCCGAGGCGGCGGTCCTCATGGGCGGTGCGCCCTCCAAGTCGGTGACCGCCCGGCATTGACAGCCCCGGCGATTCCTGTAGAAGCCCGCCATCCCCGGCCCGAGATGGCCGGGGTTTCATATTGGTGTTGGTGGCCCCCGCAAGGGGATGCCTGTCGCCCCGGCGAAATCCGGGGAAAGGACAACGCCCTTCGACGATGCCCGCATCCCCAGAAGTGGGAACCGCTTTTGGGATCCAGATGCGGGGTCACAATAAAGAAGGAGATCAGCCGTGACCAAACGCACGTCTGCCAAGTACAAGATTGACCGCCGGATGGGCGAAAACATCTGGGGCCGCCCGAAATCCCCCGTCAACAAGCGTGAATACGGTCCGGGCCAGCACGGCCAGCGCCGCAAGGGCAAGATGTCGGACTTCGGTCTGCAGCTGCGCGCCAAGCAGAAGCTCAAGGGCTACTACGGCGACCTGACCGAGAAGCAGTTCCGCCGCATCTATGCCGACGCCGAGCGTCAGCGTGGCGACACCGGCGAGCTTCTGATCGGCCTGCTCGAGCGCCGTCTCGACGCCGTGGTCTACCGCGCCAAGTTCGTGCCGACCATCTTCGCCGCACGCCAGTTCGTGAACCACGGCCATGTGCTCGTGAATGGCAAGCGGGTGAACATCCCCTCCTACCGCGTGAAGGAGGGCGACGTGATCGAGGTCCGCGAGAAGTCCAAGCAGATGGTCGTCCTGCTGGAGGCCGTTCAGCTGGCCGAGCGCGACGTGCCCGACTACATCGAGGCCGACCACTCCAAGATGACCGCAACCTTCGTGCGGACCCCGGGCCTGGGCGACGTGCCCTACCCGGTGATGATGGAACCGAACCTCGTCATCGAATACTACGCGCAGAACTGATCTCTGCCGCGATGCCGGATCGAAACGCCGCCCCCCGGGGCGGCGTTTCTCGTTTCGGGCCCGGCAGGGCCTTGCCCGGTGGGCGTGGGGGCGGCCGATCTAGTCCACCGTGATCGTGATCCGTTCGGACATGACCGGGGAGGCATGCACCACATGACCGGCATCTCCGAGCACCAGCTGCAGGGTGTGAGTGCCGGGATCGAGATCGAGGGTGACCTCGGTCTGGCCACCGCCGAAGTGGCGATGGTTGTCATCGTTAAGGATGCCGAGGTCCAGCTCGTCCGCCGCGCCCTCGCCGAAGGGCGGGCGGTCGATCAGCAGGTGGTGATGCCCGGTATTCTCGCGCTCCGTGCCGGCGGGGGCGACGCCCATGCCGGACAATCCGAAAACAACGGTGAACGGTGCCGTGACCGTGTCGCCATCCGAGATCCCGATGAAGTAGACGGCGGCGCCCTCCGGCGCAGGGGTCGCGCCCTGCGCGAGGACGGTGCCGGGCAGGGCGATCAACGCGGCTGCCAGGAGATGTTTCATCGACATGTCGTTATTCCTCCCGTAAAGGATCGTCAGTTCAGAGTACCCGCGCATGGCTGCGGACGAGGAAACAACACGCGGCCCATGGCGATTATTCGAAATTTTCTTCGATCGCGCCCCGAGGCCGAGATCCGCGCGGCCTTGCCCGAGCTCTATCCCCGCCTCCGGCGCTATGCGCTCAGCCTGTCGGGCAACCGCCCCGAGGCCGAGGACCTGGTGCAGGAGACCGTTGCGCAGGCCCTCTTGCGGGCCGAGCAGTTCCGGCCCGGCAGCCACGTCGATCGCTGGATGTTCACCATCCTGTACCGCCTGTGGCTGAACCGGATGCGGGCCCGGAAGGTCCGGCTTGGCCTGGGGAATGTTCCGGTCGAGGAGGCGGGGCTGACCAGCCCGGACGACCCGGAGGCGACCTGTTTCGGAGCCGAGGTGCTGGGACATGTGATGGCGCTGCCGGAAGCGCAGCGGCAGGCGGTCATCCTGGTCTGTGTCGAGGGGATCAGCTACAGGGACGTGGCCGAGTTGACGGACGCGAAGATCGGCACGGTCATGAGCAGGCTCGCCGCGGCGCGACGCAAGTTGAAGCAGCGGCTTGGAGAGCCTTGAGATGGCACGGGCTGACACCGGCACGCGCGCCGCGCGTCTGGTGACCTGCCTGGATGCCGAGGCCCGAGCGTTCGCCGCGTGACGGGCCTGGGCCGGTGCCGCGCCGGGCGCCACGGGCCCGGACGGCCGGCAAGGGGCCGGCCACCACCACTCTCGACGCGCGAAGGGCCTGACCCGAGCAACCGGGCGCAGGCGAAGCCCCATCGGTCGCTCATGCGCCGTGGCCCGGTCGGGCCATGATACGGCCCAGGTGAAGGTGCCGGGGCTCCTGCAGCCCGGCCCGCTTAGGAACGTTTAGGCGCGTTTTGGATCGGCTTCAGGACGCTTAATCGCGGCTCCGGCAAGGTGGGATCAACGAAGCGAGACCCCAACCCCGGAGCCCGGCCCATGACCACCTTCGACACCAACGCCCGCACCGAGCCCGACGCCCGCGCCCGCCGCTTCGCCGCGGCCCGCACGGAGGCCGAAGCCCGCATCCGGGCATGGATCGCGCGCATCCCCTCGCGCTTCGCCCGCCGGTCCGCCGACCCGGCGGAAACGCTGGACCGGGCCGAACGTCGCGAGGCCGCACGCCGGGCCGCCGACAGCCTGCTTCTGCGCTAATCCGGAAAGCCCGTGCCGATCAGGGCCTTGCGGAACAGCTTGAGATCCGGCTCATGCCTGGAGGGGCTGACCGCGAGCGTTTCGGTCACGGTCAATTCGGGTCGGATCACGGCCAGTTCCCCGGCCATCCGCCGGGCGTCCTCCACCCGGCCGGCCGCCCACATAGGTGTGCAGCCACCCCCAAGAGCAAAGCACGGTGACCGAGTTCGGGTTCAGCGCCCTGGCCTTGCGCAGGGCGGGCAGGCCGATCTCGGCGCCACGGGCAAGATAGGCGAGCGCGTGCCCCGCATATGTGAGCGTCAGCGCGTCATTCGAGCCGGATTGCAGCAGGGCACGGGCGTCGGGGACGACATGCTGACAGTCCTTGACCGAGATGAAGCGCCCGCCCCAGACCTGTTCCAGGAACTCTGGCTTCGTGACGACACGGTCGGCATGGGCATCGAGTCGGGCCAGCACGTCGAAGGCCCGCGCGCCGATGGGCGTGACCGCGCCGTCGATCACCACCTCTCGCCGGTCCGAGCGGACCTCGAAGCTGACGGGACGTGCCGGGTTCATGCAACGGGTCGATCCCAAGGGTCTGCACCACCCCAGGGGCGCGGGTGCTGCCTTGCCAAGGGTCCCTGGTCGCCCGGCCCTGTTCCAATCGACGTGCGGCTGCGCTAGTCACGGGAGCGACCAGACCCGGAAGGAAGTGCGCCTTGTCCACCCAGTATCCTGTCTACGCCCGTATCGACGGCCCAATCGTGATGATCGGCTTCGGGTCGATCGGAAAAGGGACGTGGCCCCTGATTGAACGACATTTCGACTACGACGCCGATCTCTTCACGGTGATCGAGCCGGATGCCGGGCAGGCGAACTTCCTCAAGCAGCACAAGCTGAACCATCTGCAGGTTGCTCTGACGCAGGAGAATTACCGAGAGGTTCTGGGTGGGCTGCTCGAGCCGGCCCGCGGGTTCTGCGTGAACCTCAGCGTCGACACCTCCTCGCTCGACCTGATGCGCTTCTGCCGCGAGATCGGTGTGCCTTACATCGACACGGTCGTGGAGCCCTGGGCGGGCTACTATTTCAACACCACCGACAATGCCGCGCGCACCAACTATGCGCTGCGCCAGGCCGTGCGCGACGAAAAGGCGGCCAACCCGGGCGGGACGACGGCGGTCTCCTGCTGCGGGGCCAATCCCGGCATGGTGTCCTGGTTCGTCAAGGAAGGGCTTCTGACGCTTGCCCGCGACCTCGGCCGCGATGCGACGGCGCCCGCCGACCGCGCGGGCTGGGCGCGGCTGATGCAGTCGCTCGGCGTGCAGGGCGTCCACATCGCCGAGCGCGACACGCAGGCCCGCCGCGTGCCCAGGCCGCGTGGTGTCTTCGTCAACACCTGGTCGGTCGAGGGCTTCATCGCCGAGGGGTTCCAGCCCGCCGAGCTTGGCTGGGGCACGCATGAACCCTGGTTCCCCGAGAACGGCCACCGCCACGAGACCGGCTGCCAATCCGCGATCTGGCTGGAGCGCCCCGGAGCGATCACCCGCGTGCACACCTGGTGCCCGACGCCGGGCCCGCAATTCGGGTTCCTCGTGACGCATAACGAGGCGATCTCGATTTCCGACTATTACACCGTGGGCGAGGGGGCAGCGCCGGAGTACCGGCCGACCTGCCACTATGCCTATCACCCCTGTGACGACGCGGTGCTGTCGCTGCACGAGATGTTCGGCTCGGGCCGGACGCAAGGCAAGCACCATATCCTGACCGAGGACGAGATCGTCGAGGGCATCGACGAACTGGGCGTGCTGCTCTACGGGCACGAGAAGAACGCGCTCTGGTTCGGCTCGCGCCTGTCGAACGATGAGACGCGCGACCTTGCCCCCTACCAGAACGCGACCGGCCTTCAGGTCACGAGCGCGGTTCTGGCCGGCATGGTCTGGGCGCTCGAGAACCCGGACGCGGGGATCGTCGAGGCCGACGAGATGGACCATGCCCGCTGCCTCGAGGTGCAGCGCCCCTACCTCGGCCCGGTCGAGGCGCATTACACCGACTGGACCCCGCTTCAGGACCGGTGGGAGCTGTTCCCCGAGGACATCGACCCAGAGGAGCCGTGGGCCTTCCGCAACGTCTTGGCAAGCTGACTGGCGGCCCGTCGCGCCTGTCCCAAGGTGTTTCGCCCGCTGTCGCGGGCGACCCGGCGCACCGCGCGCGCGGCGCGGATGCGAATTTTCGTACGAAAATTCGGGGGGGGGCTCTGCCCCCCGGCCTTCGGCCTCCCCCCGCCATATTTGGGGGACGAAGATGCAGGGCCGGATGTGCGGGGGTGCACCGGTATCGTGATGGACGAGGACGGGTTTCCGGCGTAAAGGCGCGGTCATGGCACTCGGAGACACCCTCAGAACCCTGCCGCTCGGAGACGCGGAGCGGTTGCCGATCTGGCGGCGACCCGTCGCGCTTCTGGCACTGATGGCCTTCGCCATGCCCATCGCCTTCGCCACCTGGTCGGCGCTTCTGAACAATTTCGTGATCGAGATGGCGGGCTTCGACGGGGCCGATATCGGCTGGCTGCACACGGTTCGCGAGATCCCCGGCTTTCTCGCGATCGGGGTGATCGCGATCATCATCGTCGTGCGCGAGCAGGTGCTGGCGCTGGTCTCGCTGATCCTCCTGGGGATGGCCACCGCGATGACGGCGCAGTTCCCGACGCTGGGTGGCCTGCTGTTCGTCACGCTGCTGAGTTCGATCGGGTTTCACTACTACGAGACGGTGAACCAGTCCCTGCAGTTGCAGTGGATCGACAAGAGACGTGCGCCGCAAACGCTGGGATGGCTTCTGTCGATCGGGTCCGGGGCGACGCTCTTGGCCTATGGTCTGATCGTGGTGACCTGGCGCGCCTATGACCTGAGCTATGATCTCGTCTACTGGGTGGCGGGCGGCGTCACCGCCGTGATCGCCTTGATCTGCTTCTTCGCCTTCCCGCAATTCGAAAGCCCCAACCCGCAGACCAAGAAGATGGTCCTGCGCCGGCGCTACTGGTTGTACTACGCGCTCCAGTTCATGTCGGGCGCGCGGCGGCAGATCTTCGTCGTCTTCGCCGCCTTCATGATGGTCGAGCGCTACGGCTTCGACGTGCACCAGATCACGGCGCTCTTCATGGGGACGCTGCTGGCCAACATGGTGGCGGCACCGCTTCTGGGCGCGGTGGTCTCGCGCTTCGGCGAACGGCTGGCACTGGTGGTGGAATACGCGGGCCTTGGCGCGATCTTCCTGCTTTACGCGGGTCTCTACATCTACGACTGGGGTCCGTGGATGGCGGGCGCGCTCTACGTGCTGAACCACCTGTTCTTCGCGCTGGCCCTGGCGATCAAGACCTACTTCCAGAAGATCGCCGATCCCGGCGACATCGCGCCGACCGCGGCCGTGGCCTTCACCATCAACCACATCGCGGCGGTCTTCCTGCCGGCGGCGCTCGGCTACCTTTGGCTGACCTCGCCCACCTCGGTCTTCCTGCTGGCCGCGGCCATGGCGGGCGTCTCGCTCGGGCTGTCGCTGCTGGTGCCGAGGCATCCGGAACCGGGGAACGAGACGGTTTTGGTGCGTGCCGCGGCGGCGCCCGCGGAATAGCCGACGTTGCCAAGCGCGTGCGAAGGGCGTAGGCCCGCCGCATCCCGCGATACGGAGCGCCTGACATGCCCACCTGGACCGCCTTGACCACCCTGCCCGACAAGGACATGGCCGAGGCCCTCGGCCTCGCGCTCGAGGAGCTCGAGACGGAACCCTCGGGCGTCGGCGTCTTCGAGATGGAGGACGGCTCCGGCCTGTGGGAAGTGGGCGGCTATTTCAACGAGAAGCCCGACGACATCGCATTGACGATCCTTGCCGCCGCACATGGCGCGAAGCCCTTCATCGTCTCGGAAGTGCCGGAAACCGACTGGGTCGCCCATGTCCGGCGCGAACTGCATCCGGTCGAGGCGGGTCGGTTCTTCGTTTATGGGTCCCATGATGCCGACAAGCTGCCCGAGGGGCGTATCGGGCTTCTGATCGAGGCAGCGATGGCCTTCGGGACGGGCCACCACGGAACCACCCAGGGCTGTTTGGAGGCCATGGACAAACTGTTGACGGAAGGAATCCGCCCCCGAAACGTGGCCGATATCGGCTGCGGAACGGCGGTGCTGGCGATCGCCGCGGCAAAAGTTCTGGAGGGGGCTTTCATTGCTTCGGACATCGATCCGGTGGCCGTCGACGTGGCCCGCGCGAATGCCGCCGCGAACGGCGTCGAGGCGCGGATCACCTGTGTTGAGGCGGCCGGGTTCGAGCACCCCGAGCTGGCCCGAAATGCACCTTATGACCTTGTTTTTGCAAACATTCTGAAGGGTCCTCTGGTCGAGCTTGCCCCTGCGGTCGCCGCCCATGTGGCGCCGGGCGCCCATGTCATACTTTCGGGGCTTCTGACCCCGCAGGCCGAGGATGTCATCCAGGCCTATGAGGCGCAGGGATTCACGGTCGCGGACCGCGGCGAGATCGGGGATTGGACGACCCTGACCCTCAGGCTCTAGCGCGCCGCAGGGCTGCCTCATTTTTCTCGCAATTCGCGATGTTTTTTCCTACCTTCTCCGCCGGTGGGGGCAGCAGGTAAAACCGAGTTGCCGATGAACAAGTACAACCCGAATGTGATGTCCTGGGTGGAGCGGACCGGCGATGCAAGGCGCGATCGCTCCGATGTCCGATATGTCTTCCGCTCCGATGGAGTTCTGGTCTCGAGGCAGCGCCAGTCGCGCCTCGGATTTCCCTTCAGGGGCCTGATCCTCGGGTTCGCGATCACCGTCGCGGTGAAAGCCTACCTCATCTGGTTCCTCGGCCAGGACCTCTACCAGGCCGAAATGCTCAGACTCCTCTCCGGCACGGTCTTCGAACAGGCGGCCGCGCGCATTCTGATGCCCGATCAGCTTTCGATGTGGGGTGTGGGTGGCTACGATTGGGTCGCGGCGCTGATGTCCGGCGCCGCCACCGACCTGTGATCGGCCGCGGCCCGGTGGCGCTTGGAACGAAAAAGGGCGCCCCCGCATCTGATCCGGGGGCGCCCTTTTGTTTCTGCCGGCAGTCGTGTCCGGGCAGTCGCTTCAGCGTTTGAACGTGCCGTTCGCGATATCGTCGATATCGCCGCGGACGAGACCCAGATCATCCAGCTCACGGTCGCTGAGAGCGGACAGACCCTTGCGGGTCACGCGGGCGTCGTTCCAGGCGACGATCTTGCCGACGATATCGGCAAGTACACCCGTGGCGCCGAAGCCGGCGCCGAAGGGGCGGTTCGTCATGATGGCCATCGGTCGTATCCTTTCCGATCGTCGGTTGCATTGGGCGCGGGCGGCTTGTGGCGCATCCCGCGGACTGGCGGCATCTAGAAGTCTCGAAACCGGCGCGCAAGGCGCGATTTCTGCATGGGTCTCATGCAGTTTCTGCATAGCGGCATGATGCGTCTAACCTACCATAAAACATGGCAAAAAACCGCCGATGGGTGTCGCGTTTCGGCCGTGCGGTGACGGTTTTGAACGCCGCGTTTTCGACATGGTCCAAAAGCGACGCCCCGGCCCCTGAAACGGACAGCGCGCTAGGCAATGTTCGCCTTTCGTGCTAGTGGTGCAGAAAGGCCGCAGGAAGCGGCGGAATGACGGGGCTTGGACGGGCGGATGCGGATCATCGGGATCGACCCGGGGCTGAGATGCCTCGGCTGGGGCGTGATCGAGGCCGACGGGTCGCGACTCAGGCATGTGGCGAACGGCCAATGCCTCAGTGGAGCAGGCGATCTGGCCGTGCGGCTCCTGGCGCTCCATTCGCAGCTCACCGAGGTCATTGCGCGCCACGCGCCGGACTTGGCCGCCGTCGAGCAGACCTTCGTCAACCGCGACGGGGCGGGGACGCTGAAACTGGGCCAGGCGCGCGGCATCGCCATGCTGGTGCCCGCGCAGGCCGGGCTGCCTGTGGCCGAATACGCGCCAAACGCCGTGAAGAAGGCGGTCGTGGGGGTCGGCCATGCCGAGAAGCACCAGGTCGACCACATGGTGCGCCTGCAACTGCCGGGCTGCGACCCGGCGGGACCCGACGCCGCCGACGCGCTTGCCATCGCGATCTGCCATGCCTTCCACGCGCAGAGCGCGGGGCGCCTCGCGCAGGCCATCGGAGCCGCGTCATGATCGGCAAGCTCACCGGCCGGGTGGACTACAAGGCCGCCGACCACGTGCTGCTCGACGTGGGCGGGGTCGGCTACACCGTGCATTGCTCGGAGCGCACGCTGGCCGCGCTTCCAGCGCCGGGGCAGGCAGCCGCGCTCTATACCGAACTCCTGGTCCGCGAGGACCTGTTGCAACTCTTCGGGTTCCTGACACCCTACGAGCGCGAATGGCACCGGCTCCTGATCTCGGTTCAGGGCATCGGCGCAAAGGCTTCCATGGCGATCCTCGGCACGCTCGGGGCCGAGGGGATCGCGCGGGCCATCGCCATCGGCGACTGGGCCGCGGTGAAGGCCGCGCCGGGGGTGGGTCCCAAGATCGCGCAGCGCGTGGTGAACGAGTTGAAGGACAAGGCACCGGGCGTCATGGCGCTGGGCGGCACGCTGGGGCAGGCGGCGGGTACGGTCACGGCGGACCCGCTGATCGAGGCCGAGGCCGCGCCCGTGGCGCCAGCTTCGAAACCGCCCGCGCCGTCGTCGGGTGCCGCCCAGGCCGATGCGCTTTCGGCATTGACCAACCTAGGCTACGGTCCCTCCGACGCCGCCCGCGCGGTCGCCGAGGCCGCGGGCAACGACCCCGGGGCCGAGGCGCCCGCGCTCATCCGTGCGGCGCTGCGGCTTCTGGCGCCAAAGAGTTGAAAGGGGCGGTGGGTGAACCCGCCTATGGCGGAACCGCCCACCCTGCGGCATAGATGATCCCGATGACCGAGCCCGACCCCACTCTCCGCCCCGCGGCGCTGCCCGAGGATGCCGACCGCGCGCTGCGCCCGCAAACCCTGTCCGAGTTCATCGGCCAGGCCGAGGCGCGGGCGAACCTGTCGGTCTTCATCGAAAGCGCCCGCCGCCGTGGCGAGGCGATGGACCATGTCCTGTTTCACGGCCCCCCCGGCCTCGGCAAGACGACGCTGGCGCAGATCATGGCGCGCGAGCTGGGCGTGAACTTCCGGATGACCTCCGGCCCGGTGCTGGCCAAGGCCGGCGACCTCGCCGCGATCCTGACCAATCTCGAGGCGCGCGACGTCCTCTTCATCGACGAGATCCACCGCCTGAACCCCGCCGTCGAAGAGGTGCTCTACCCCGCGCTCGAGGATTTCGAGCTCGACCTCGTGATCGGCGAGGGGCCTGCCGCGCGGACCGTGCGGATCGAGTTGCAGCCCTTCACGCTGGTGGGGGCGACCACGCGGATGGGCCTCTTGACCACGCCCTTGCGCGACCGTTTCGGTATCCCGACGCGGCTGCACTTCTACACCACCGAAGAGCTGACCCGCATCGTCGAGCGCGGCGCGCGCCTGTCGGGCGTGCCCTCGGACCCCGACGGCGTGCACGAGATCGCCGCCCGCGCCCGCGGCACGCCGCGCATCGCGGGCCGCCTGTTGCGGCGCGTCATCGATTTCGCGCTGGTCGAAGGGGACGGGCGGCTCACGCGGGCCATCGCCGACAGTGCGCTGACCCGGCTGGGGGTGGACCACCTCGGCCTCGACGGGGCGGACCGGCGCTACCTGCGGCTCATCGCCGAGAACTACGCGGGCGGCCCGGTCGGGATCGAGACGCTGTCGGCGGCCCTGTCGGAGAGCCGCGACTCGATCGAGGAGGTGATCGAGCCCTACCTGCTGCAACAGGGCCTGATCGCGCGCACGCCGCGCGGGCGGATGCTGGCGCAGAAGGGATGGACGCATCTTGGCCTCGCGGCACCGTCGATGCCGGGGCAGGGCGACCTGTTCTGAGGCGCAGCGGGATGGACCTTCGCCCGGCCCGGTCTTAGGGTCCGCGCCCATGACGGACACCACGCTTTCCCCCCTCACCCCCGACGAGGTCACGGCGCTTTTCACCCGCGCCGACGGCCAGTACCTCTTCGCCCGCTGGGGGAGGCCCATCGTGCCCGTGGTCTTCGGGGTGGAGGATGCGACCGTCTCCATCCTGAAGGGCGCGATCGAGGCCGTGGTGGCGCTGGCCGATCACCGCATGGCCGAGACCGACGCGGAGCTGGGCGCGAACCTGATGGTCTTCTTCATCCGGGACTGGGCGGAGTTGACCGCCACGCCCAACCTCGACCGGCTGATCCCCGACCTGGCCGAGACGGTCGCCCGGCTGGAGGGTGCGGACGCCAACCAGTACCGCGCCTTTCGCTTCGACGAGACCGGCGCGATCAAGGCGGCTTTCGTCTTCGTCCGCATGGATGCCGCCATGTCCGCGGCCCCCGCCGAGACCATCGCACTCAGCCAGATCGTCCAGACCATCCTTCTGTGGTCCGACACCGCGTTCCTCGGCCAGTCGCCGCTGGCCGTGCTGAAGGCGGGCGGCCCCGCGATCCTCAAGCCGCAGATCGCCGACCTGATCCGTGCGGCCTATGACCCGGTGATGCCGGCGCATGCGACCGATCCGTCCCATGCCCTGCGCCTTGCCGCGCGCCTGCCGAGGCCGCAATGATCCACCGCTGGCCGATCCGCGTCTATTACGAGGACACCGACCTCGCCGGGATCGTCTACTACGCCAACTACCTGCGCTTCATCGAGCGCGCCCGGTCGGAGATGGTGCGGGCGGCGGGCATCGACCAGACCGAGATGAAGGCCGCGGGGCTCGTCTTCGCCGTTCGGCGGGTCGAGGCCGACTACCTGAGCCCCGCGCGCTACGACGACCTGATCGAGGTGCGGACGCGGCTGACCGGCCTCAAGGGCGCGAGTTTCGTCATGCCGCAAGAAGTCTGGCGCGACGAGACGCTGCTGTTCCGGGCAACCGTCACCGTCGTGGTTCTGACCGCCGAGGGGCGTGCCACGCGGCTTCCGGCGGATATTCGCGCAAAAATCGGGTCCATCACGGCAGATGTCAGCCCCTGACAGAGAAGTGTTCGCAAACACCCTGTAAACTGGTAAACTGGCACCTTAATGAGGCGTGAAAATGCGCCCGCGGAGCATTGAGGTCGGGCAAAGGAACCCTTTACCAGTCATGGAAACCGAAACACTCGCTGTCGCGCAACAGGCGGATTACACCGTCATTGCGCTCTTCTTCCGTGCCACGCTGACGGTCCAGCTGGTCATGATCGCGCTGCTCGTGGCCTCGGTCTGGGTCTGGGCCGTGACCTTCACCAAGCTTGCCATGTACCGCCGCGCGCGCGCGAATGCCGCGGCTTTCGACGCGGCCTTCTGGTCGGGCGAACCGCTCGACGAGCTTTATGACCAGGTCGCCGAGGCGCCGGGCAGCGCCTATGAGCGTGTCTTCGTGGCCGGAATGACCGAGTGGCGCCGCAGCCTGCGCGACGACGGCGGGCTTATCCCCGGCGTGCAGCAGCGCGTGGACCGCTCGATGGACGTGGCCATCGCGCGCGAAAGCGAGCGCTGGACGCAGGGTTTGAACTTCCTTGCCACCACCGGGTCGGCGGCGCCCTTCGTCGGCCTGTTCGGGACGGTCTGGGGGATCATGCGCTCCTTCCAGGAGATCGCAGCCTCGGGCAACACTTCGCTCGCCGTGGTGGCCCCCGGCATCGCCGAGGCGCTTCTGGCCACGGGTCTCGGCCTGCTCGCGGCCATCCCGGCGGTGATCCTCTACAACAAGCTCAGCGGGGACGCCGACCGCCTCGTTTCGGGGCTCGAAGGCTTCGCCGACGAGTTCTCCACCCTGCTGTCACGGCAGCTCGACTGATGGGGGTTTCCGTCGCCACCAACAGCGGTTCGCGCCGCAGGGGCCGGGGACGGCGGGCCAACCTGCGCCCGATGTCCGAGATCAACGTGACGCCCTTCGTCGACGTGATCCTGTGCCTGTTGATCATCTTCATGGTTTCGGCGCCACTCATGACCGTAGGCGTGCCCATCGACCTGCCCGACACCTCGGCCGAGGCGCTGCCCTCGGACGACGAGGAGCCGCTGACCGTCACCCTGACGCCCGAGGGCGAAGTGCTGATCCAGACCACACCCGTGCCGGAGAGCGACCTGATCACGCGGCTACAGGCGATTGCCGCGGAGCGCGACACGACGCGCATCTTCCTGCGGGCGGATGGTGCCATCGCGTACAATGACGTCATGCGGATCATGGGCGCGCTGAACGCCGGAGGCTTCCGCGAGATCGGTCTCGTGACCGACAGCGGTGGCCCGCGCCTCGATGGAAGCGGAGAGTGAGGGGGGCTGACGGATGCGCCGCTCCCTCTACGCGTCCACCGCCCTGCATGCCGTGGTCCTTCTGTGGGTCGCGTTCGGCGGTGCCGTGTTCCGGGACAGCCCCGAGCCGGAGTTCGAGGTCACGGGCGTGACCATCCTGTCGACGGCCGAGTTCGAGGCGCTGACCGCCGCGGTCGAGCCGACGCCTGTCGCCGTCGTGACGTCGCCGGCGCCCGCGCCGCGCCC
>WVSO01000025.1 GCA_015689745.1 Rhodobacterales bacterium HKCCSP123
GCCGTGGCGGCCGGGGTGCTGGAAGGCCGGGGCGCGATCCGCACGGCCATGGGCGAGGACGTGACCGCAGCTTTCCTGACCGGGGCCGCCGCGGCGGTGCGGCTGGCGCGCCAGACCGGATGCCGCCATGCGCTTCTGACCGAGGGAAGCCCTTCCTGCGGGGTGTGGCGGGTCCATGCGGGGCGGTTCGACGGCACCACGACCCCCGGAAACGGCGTTGTGGCCGCCGCCTTGCAGGCCGCGGGGCTCGCAGTGTACAGCCACGAGGAGGCAGCGGCGCTGGCCCTTGCCCTGGCTACGGCCGAGAATCCCCCGGACTGACCTCGGGATTTGTTGACAGCCCGCCCGGCATTCCGTATTGGCCGGGCTTCATCGGAGATTCCCTCGGTCCGACGCGACGCGTGGCACACGCGACCGGCCCGACAGAGTGACGGAGAAGACAGATGTCGAAGCGGACCTTTCAGCCCTCGAACCTCGTGCGCAAGCGCCGCCACGGGTTCCGCGCACGCATGGCCACCAAGGGCGGCCGCAAGATCCTGAACGCCCGCCGCGCCCGCGGCCGGAAGTCGCTGAGCGCCTGATCCAAGGCCTTGCGATGACCACGGATGCGCCTCCGTCGGGCACGGCCCCGGCGGGGGCTTTTTCCGTCTTGAAGCACCGCGCGGATTTCCTGCGCGCCGCCCGTGCGCGCCGCGTGCCGATGCCGGGCTTCCTGCTGCAGGCCCGCGAGCGCGCGGTCGATGAACCTGCCGCGACGCCGATCCGCGTCGGCTACACCTGCTCGAAAAAGGTCGGCAACGCGGTGGCCCGCAACCGCGCCAAGCGGCGCCTGCGCGAGATCGCGCGTGCCGTGGTGCCGGTCGAAGGGCAACCCGGTTGGGATTACGTCCTGATCGGGCGGGCCGGCGAAACCGCCGGTCGCGACTTCGCGGAGCTGAAGGACGACCTCGCCCGCGCCCTGAGAAAGGTCCACCGATGAGCCCGATGGCCTACCTCGTCTCCTTGCCCGTGCGGTTCTACCGGCTGGTCTTCTCGCCATGGGTCGGCCACGGCTGCCGCTACCAGCCCACCTGCTCGGCCTACGCGATGGAGGCGCTCGAGAAGCACGGCGCGCTCAAGGGCGGCTGGCTCGCCGCCCGCCGCATCGCGCGCTGCCATCCCTGGGGCGGCTCGGGGATCGACAACGTTCCGGACTGACCCCCGTCAGGGCGCACGCCTCAGCGTCAGCGCACCGCCCACCGGGGTGCGGGTGACGATCTCGTGCCGGTCCACGTCGCCGCGCATCGTGTGCAGCACGTCCTCGAGGAACACCGGGTCGTTGAAATACCAGATATGCGCCGGGAATTTCAGCCCGGCATAGGCCGCGCGGTTGGCATCGAAATGCGGGCCGCAGTTCACATCGACCGCCTTACCCGGCGCGTCATGCGGCAGGCCGATCCGCCCCGCCCGCGGCGACACGCCGATGCGCTTGACGTTCGACAGCGAAAGCACGTCGTCGAAGGGGTTGTGGTAATTGGTCAGGCGGATGCAGTGCCGGTAGAGCGACGAGGATTTCGAGCTGTCGCCCGCCAGCGACCCGCGGCTCACATCGGCCGAGATCAGCATGACCTGGCTGACCGACCAGCTGCTCGCCGCGACGCCGGGACGGTCGTCGGCATCGTCGAAGGCCTCGCGCACCACGAAGGCGCCGGTCGAATGGGCAAGGATATGGAGGTTCACGAAGCAGTCGGGCCGCTGCATCCGGGCGAAATTGGCGATCCCCTCGGTGACCAGCCGGAAGGCGGTGAACTTCGCGTCGAGCCGGTCCTCGATATAGTTCAGCGCCATGTTCGCCGCAGGCCAGTCGAAGCCCACGACGACCCCTTCGAACCCCTTGGCCTCGAGCCCCTCGCGGATCAGCCGCTGGCGGTGGAGCATCGTCTCTTGGGGGGTGTTGTAGCCGTGGACGTAGAACAGGATGTCGCCGCGTGGTGCATCGTCCTGCGGGCCGTGACGCGAGGCGTTGAAGACGGCGTCGTACCACAGCGTCTTGCGCATCGCGTGCTCTGGCCGGGGCGCATCGGCCCCGTCCGGCACGGCCAGGAAATGCGTCGCCCCCGGTTCGTTGGTGAACGCCCCCTTCGAGACGGAGCGGACGGAAAAGACGTAGTCCATGGGCAACCTTTCAGGTGAGAAGCGCGAGGTCGGAGGAATTCTGCACCGGCCGCCGCGTCGGCATCTGTGCCGGGTCGGCCCCCTGCAGCGTCGCGGCAAGGTCGCGGTAGAACCCGGTGTCGTCGAAGTACCATGTGTGCGAGCCGCGCAGCGTCTTGCCCGAGGGCGGCACCTTGTCGTCGTATTGGGCGCCGCAATAGACGTCATGGAAGGGCGCGGGGATCGCCACCGGCAGCCCGTCACGGCCCGCGCGCTCCTCGCCATGCACGATCCCCTCGGCGAGGCTCAGGACACGGTCGAAGGTGGAGTAGTAGTTGGTCAGCCGCGCGCTGCGCCGCTCCATCACCAGCGCGCCCCAGGCGCCCGTCTCCATCCAGGGCTTGTCGGCATCCGCCGAAACGAAGGCGACCTCGTCCACGGCCCAGGGCGTCGTGCCGGGCGCGCCGCTGTCACCCACGCCCGCGAAACCGCGCAGCGTAAGGTAGGCGCCCATCGAGTGACAGATCAGGTGGACCCGCGGCTGCGGGCGCAGGTTCTTCAGGGGGCCGATCGCGTCGGTCACGAGATAGGGGGCCGTGTGCTTCGCGTCCGCCCGATCCGATCCATAGCCCCAATAGGTGCCGTCGCTGGGCCAGTCATAAGCGATGACAAGACCCGTCCACCCCTCGGCGGCAAGCCCAAGCTCGATGTTCCTGCGGCGCTCCAGCATCTCGGATTGTTCGGTGTTGAACCCGTGCACGTAGATCAGGACATCTCCGCCCGGAGCCGCTGCCTGCACTTGCGCCAGCCAGGTGGCGCGGTCGACGATGTGGTCGCCATCGGGCGAGACGCCCTCGGGCGCCGAGACATAGCGCGTGACGGTCGCCCGGTTGTGCGTGAAGCGCCTGTCGCTCGCGTTGTAGCTGCGGCGGGTGATGAAAAGGGGCATTGGCCGGTCCTCCGGGATTTGGCGCGGCGTCGAGGGCATGATGCCCGCCCTCTGGCCTTGCGCATAGTCCGGGTTTCCCGCCCCCCGCGCTTGACGGCACGCCGCGGCGCGCCACATACCGGCGCCTGCGTGACAGGAGACACCCATGCTCGACCGCGACGAGGCAGAGGCCCCCGAGACCCCGGAGACCGCCGACGACATCCACGCGCTGTTCCACGGCGCGCCCAAGACGACCGAGTTCCGCAAGCTGCGCAAGCGGATCATCCGCGAGACGCGCGAGGCGATCGACCGCTACGGCATGGTCGACCGCGACCCGTCCGCGCCGCGGCAAAGGTGGCTCGTGTGCCTCTCGGGCGGCAAGGACAGCTATACGCTTCTGGCAGCCCTGACCGAGTTGCAGTGGCGCGGGCTTCTGCCCGTCGACATCCTCGCCTGCAACCTCGACCAGGGGCAGCCGGGCTTTCCGGCCACCGTCCTGCCCGAGTTCCTGCAGCGGATGGGCGTGCCCCACCGCATCGAATATGCCGACACCTATTCCATCGTCGTGGACAAGGTTCCGCAGGGGCGGACCTATTGCGCGCTCTGTTCGCGGCTCCGGCGCGGCAACCTCTACCGCATCGCGCGGGAAGAAGGGTGTTCGGCGGTCGTCCTCGGCCATCACCGCGACGACATTCTCGAGACCTTCTTCCTGAACCTCTTTCACGGTGGCAAGCTCGCGACCATGCCGCCGAAGCTCCTGAACGACGAGGGCGACCTCATGGTCCTGCGCCCCCTCGCCCATGTCACCGAGGCCGATTGCGAGGCGTTTTCGCGTGCAATGTCCTACCCGATCATCCCATGCGATCTCTGCGGCAGCCAGGACGGGCTGCAGCGCCAGGCGATCAAGAGGATGCTCGACGAGTGGGAGGCAAAGGCACCGGGCCGCCGGGGCAAGATGTTCTCGGCCCTGATGAACGCCCGGCCCTCGCACCTGCTCGACCCGGCGCTCTTCGACTTCGTCGGGCTCGCCCCCGGCGCGGGTCGCGAGGGGCCCGCGGGCTGACCCGCGCCGAAAACGCCCCTTGACCTTTCGGCCCCCGATCTGTTGAACCCGGCTAGAAAATCAACGGCGGGAACCCTTCACTCATGGACGATCAGAACAAGAACCTGATCCTGGCCACGGCGCTCAGCTTCCTGGTCATCCTCGTCTGGTTCCTGCTGTTTCCGCCGCCGGAGCCGGAGACCGACCCCAACGCGGTGTCGATCGTCGATGCCGGCGACCCTGCCGCCACCACCGAGATGGCCCTGCCGCCGCCCGCCGCGGGCGATGACCCGGCCGCCACGCTTGACCCCGAGGCGGCGACGGCGGTCGCACTCAGCGAGGCCGCGCGCCTTCCGATCGACACGCCCGAACTGGAAGGCTCGATCTCGCTCATCGGGGGCCGCATCGACGACCTGTCGCTGCGCGGCTATTTCGAGACGCTGGAAGACGACAGCCCGATCGTGCGCCTGCTGTCGCCCGTCGGCGGCGACGAGCCCTATTACGCGCTTTATGGCTGGGCCCCCGGTGGCGATCTCGGCTTCGACCAGGTGCCCGGTGCCAATACCGAATGGTCCGTCGAAAGCGGCGAGGTTCTGACCCCCGAAACCCCCGTCACCCTGATCTGGGACAATGGCGCGGGGCTGATCTTCCGCCGCACCATCGCGATCGACGAGAACTTCATGTTCTCGGTCACCCAGTCGGTCGAGAATACGGGTGACTCCGCCGCGCGGCTGGCCCCCTATGGCATCGTCGCGCGCCACGGCCTGCCCGACGACATGCAGAATTTCTTCATCCTGCACGAAGGCGTCGTGCGCAAGGCCGATGGCCAGCTCGACGAGATCGCCTATGACGACGTGCCCGACCTTGATTTCGTGCAGCGCGAAGCCGCCGCCGCCGAGATCGTCGAGGTCGAGGCCGACGGCTGGATCGGCTTCACCGACAAGTACTGGATGACGACGCTGATCCCCGGCGCCGACCAGCCCTTCACCAGCGTGACGAAATACGTTGCGGCCGCCGACATCTACCAGACCGAGGCGCGCCTGCCCGCGATGACCGTCGAGGCCGGCCAGACCGCCGAGGTGACCACCCAGCTCTTCGCCGGCGCGAAGGAATGGGAAACCATCCGCAACTACCAGAACATCGACGGCGTCGAGCGTTTTCTCGACTCGATCGACTGGGGCTGGTTCTACTTCCTCACGAAGCCGATCTTCTGGCTTCTGCACAACCTGAACGTGCTGATCGGCAACATGGGGCTCGCGATCATCGCGCTGACGATCATCATCAAGGCCGCCCTCTTCCCGCTGGCCTACAAGTCCTACGCCTCGATGGCACGGATGCGCGAGCTGCAGCCTCAGATGGAGAAGATCAAGGAGCGCGTCGGGGACGACCGCCAGAAGATGCAGCAGGAGATGATGGAGCTCTACAAGCGCGAGAAGGTGAATCCCGCCTCGGGCTGTCTGCCGATCCTGTTGCAGATCCCGATCTTCTTCTCGCTCTACAAGGTGATCTTCGTCACGCTGGAACTGCGTCACGCACCCTTCTTCGGCTGGATCAACGACCTGTCGGCGCCCGACTCGTCCTCGATCTTCAACCTCTTCGGGCTTCTGCCCTGGGCGGCGCCCGAGCCGACCAGCATCCTCGCGCTGATCTTCATCGGGGTCCTGCCGATCCTGCTGGGCATCTCGATGTGGCTGCAGCAGAAGCTGAACCCGCAGCCGACCGATCCGACCCAGGCGGCGATCTTCGCCTGGCTGCCCTGGGTGTTCATGTTCATGCTCGGCACCTTCGCCAGCGGCCTGCTGGTCTACTGGATCGCGAACAACACCATCACCTTCGTGCAGCAGTACATCATCATGAAGCGGCACGGTTACACGCCTGACCTGTTCGGCAACATCAAGTCCAGCTTCAAGCGGAAGAAGCCCGCGGGCAAATGAGCTGGACGCTGGCCCAGATCTGGCGTCACCCGATCAAGGGAATCGGCGCCGAGGCTCTGGGCCATGTCGGGCTGCACATCGACCGCCCCCTGCCCCGGGACCGCGCCTGGGCCGTGCTCGAGGAAGGCGGCGAGGCGGGCGAGGGCTGGCGGTCCTGCCGCAACTTCCTGCGCGGCGCCAAGGGGCCGTCCCTCATGGCCGTGCGGGCGAGGATCGAGGACGAGACCATCCACCTGTCGCACCCCGACCGGCCCGACCTCGCGGTCACGCCCGGCACCGAGGGGGCGGCAAAGGCGCTTTTCGACTGGCTTCGCCCGATCTATCCCGCCGACCGCAATCAGCCCGCGGCCCTGGTGCGCGCGCCCGAGATGGGGATGTCCGACGTCAATTTCGCCTCGGTCTCGGTGCTGAACCTCGCCTCGCTCCGCGCGCTCGGGCAGAAGCTGGGGCAGGACCTCGACCCGCGCCGCTTCCGCGGCAATCTCTGGCTCGACGGTCTCGCGCCATGGGAAGAATTCGACCTTGTCGGCAAGCGCCTGAAGATCGGCGCGGCAGAGCTGGACGTGATCGAACCCATCACCCGCTGCCGCGCCACCGAGGCGAACCCCGAGACCGGCCGCCGCGATGCCGCCGTGCTCGCCGCGCTCGAGGATGGTTGGGGACACACGGATTTCGGCGTCTACGCCATGGTGCGCCGCGCCGGGCGCGTGGCCATTGGAGACGAGGTGACACGCACATGACCGCCCTGCCCTTCCCCCTCGCCGAAGAGCCCGACGCCGAGACTCTGGAGGCCGCGCGCAAGCTCTTCGCCGGTGGCGCCGAGTTCCTGAAAGGCGTCGTCGCGATGGACGGGCTGCCCCCCGCCGACCGGCCCGAGGTCTGTTTCGCGGGGCGGTCGAACGTCGGGAAATCCACCCTGATCAACGCCCTGACCGGGCGCAAGGCGCTTGCGCGCGCCTCGAACACGCCGGGCCGCACGCAGGAGATCAACTATTTCACCCTCGGTGAAAGCCACTATCTCGTCGACCTGCCCGGCTACGGCTACGCCGAAGCGCCCGTCGCGGTGGTGAAGAAATGGCAGGCGCTCCTCAAGGCCTATCTCTCGGGCCGCGCCACGCTGCGCCGCGCCTTCGTGCTGATCGATGCGCGCCATGGCGCCAAGCAGGTGGACGAGGAGATCATGAGCCTGCTCGACACCTCGGCGGTGCCGTTCCAGGTGGTGCTGACCAAGGCCGACAAGGTCAAGGACAAGGACCGCGAGGCCGCGCTCGCGCGGACCCGCGCCGCCCTGGCGCGCCACCCGGCGGCCTACCCCGAGCTGATCCTCACCTCCTCGGAAAAGGGCGACGGCATCGCGACATTGCGCGCGGCGATCGCGAACATCGGCTGAGCCCTCCCCTTCACCTTTCCCCAAATACGCAAGCCCCCGCTTCACAGCCGCGCGCGGCTCGCCTATTCAGGAAAGACGCGCGCCAGAGGCCCCGAGATGAAGAAACGTGACATGACCCGCGACTATATCGCCACCGCCCGCACGCTGAGCGAGGCATTGCCCTACCTGCAACGGTTCAACGACGCGATCGTGGTCGTGAAATTCGGCGGAAACGCCATGGGCGACGACGAGGCGATGGCCAGTTTCGCGCGCGACATCGTGCTGCTCAGGCAGGTCGGCGTGAACCCGGTCGTGGTGCATGGCGGCGGGCCGATGATCAACGATCTGCTTGATAAGCTTGGGATAAAATCCGAGTTCATCGACGGCAAACGCGTCACCGACGCGGCCACGGTCGAGGTCGTGGAGATGGTCCTGTCGGGGCTTGTGAACAAGCGGATCGTGCAGGCCATCAATGCGCAGGGGGGCAAGGCGGTGGGCCTGTCGGGCAAGGACGCGGAGTTGATGATCTGCGAGGCGGCGGACCCGAAATTCGGCTTCGTGGGCGAGCCCGTCGAGGTGAACACCGAGGTTCTGAAGAACCTCTTCGGCGACGACATGATCCCCGTGATCGCGCCCCTGGGCATGGGCCGCAACGGCGAGACCTTCAACGTCAACGGCGACACGGCGGCGGGCGCCATCGCCGCCGCCCTGAAGGCTGACCGCCTGTTGTTGCTGACGAATGTCGCCGGCGTGAAGAACGCGGCGGGCGAGTTGGTGACCGAGTTGAAGGCCGACGAGGTCGAGCAGATGACCCGCGACGGCATCATCTCGGGCGGCATGATCCCGAAGACCGAGACGGCGGTTCAGGCCGTCCGCAACGGCGTGCGCGCCTGCACGATCGTCGATGGCCGGGTGTCGAACGCGGTGCTGCTGGAGCTTTTCACCGAGCATGGCGCGGGCTCGATGATCCGGGCCTGAGGGCGATGCACACCCCGTACACACCCTGTACACATCCCGTGCATACGCGCGCCTGCCGATGACGGGTCTGGCCGAGATCGACGACCGCCTCGCCGCCCACCACCTGGAGGTCCTGGGCGGCTTCCATCCCGGCCCCGGCGACGGCGCGCCCGAGGGGTGCCGGACGCTCCTGTTGCTCGGCCCGCGCGAGCCGGGGTTCTGGGACCATGTCACCGCCCAGCCGGAATTCGCGGACGACAGGCCCGACCCGCTCGACCGCTGGTCGCGGCGGGTGATCGGGCGGCTGGCCTGCGACCTGGGCGGGAAGGCGCTCTTCCCCTTCGGCGGCCCTCCGTGGCGTCCTTTCATCGCCTGGGCGCAAAAGACGCGCCGCGCCCATGTCAGCCCGGTGACGCTGCTGGTGCATGACCGGGCAGGGCTGATGGTCTCCTACCGCGGCGCGCTGGCGCTGCGCGACCAGCTTGACCTGCCCCCTGCCCCGCCGCCCCCCTGCGAGGTCTGTGCGCGCCCATGTGAGACCGCCTGCCCGGTTGGCGCGCTTGGCGCGTCGGGCTATGACGTGGCGGCCTGCCGCGCCTTTCTCGACACGGAGGAGGGGCGGGACTGCCTGGATCGCGGGTGCCGCGCGCGGCGGGCCTGCCCGGTCAGCGAACGCTACGGCCGGCTGCCCGAGCAGTCGGCGTTTCACATGGCGCAGTTCCACCGCGGCGCGACCTGAGATCCCTGCGGCAGGTGCGGGTGTTCAGGGATCGAGGATCTTGCGGCTGTAGACCGGCACCCGGTAATCGGACGACACACGCTCAACAAGGGCCCTGCTCGCCGCGAGGTCGGGGCTGTCCGTCTTCCGCAGCACGGCGATGAAATCCATCTGGTAGGTCGGGACCAGCGCGGTCAGCTGGAAGGGGATCGCCTTGAGCTCGATCAGGTCGCAGATGATCTCGCCGAAGTTGCGCGGGTCGAAAAACCACTGGTGGCCGAACCAGGTTTCGACCTCTTGCCCGCCGGTCCGCAGGACGCGGCTGACGTGCTTTTGCCAATCGGCCATCTTCCGGACGAGGGGCGCCTTGCCCTGCGCCTCGGTCCAGCCGCCGACCTTCACACCCTGCGGGCGCGCGCCGTAGCGCCATTCATTGATCATGTGGGCCACGGCCCCGGGCCGGGTTTGCGTCAGATGCGCCTCGATCACGTGACCCAGAAGCGTCGGGGCCTTCAGGCAGTCGAAACAGTAGTTCCGGTCTGGCACGACGAGGCCGTAGACGCCCTCGTCGGTCAGCACCTCGGCGACCTCGACCAGGTGTCCGAGGAAATCGGGGATGTGTTCCACCACATGCGAGGATGTCACCCAGTCGAAGCGTGCCTCTCCGACATGCTGCGCCAACGTCCTGCCCCGTTCGAGAATGTAGTCGATCTCTTCGACCAGGGAGGGATCGCGGCCCTCCTGGCGCATGAGCGCCCGCAGTTCATCGGCGCTGCGGGTCTCGAGATAGCGCACGTTGATGCCTTCGCTGCGGCGAAACATCGGCGCGACATGCGGGCCGAGTTCCAGGCCGGGACCGTCAAGCCGGAAATGGCTGGCGAGAGCAGCGATCTTGCCGCGACGCACGGTCAGGGGAGGCATATCTTCTGGCATGGCTTTGACGTCGGGTTGCGGCTAGGTAGGTGTCGCCCGTCGAGCCGTGATTTGCAAGGAGACCAACCGTCCATGACGCTGACCCTGATCCTGACACGCCACGCGAAATCGGGCTGGGACGATCCCTTGCTGGGCGACCATGACCGCCCCCTGAACGAGCACGGGCAGGGTGATGCGCCGAAGATCGGGGCCTGGCTGAAGGCGCGGGGCCATGTGCCGGGGCAGGCGCTTGTCTCGTCGGCGCGGCGGACACAGGAGACCTGGGAACGACTGTCGCCCGCGCTGGGCGGCGCTGTACCGATGACGGAGGTGCCCGAGCTCTACCATGCCGAGGCGGGCGAGATCCTGCGCCAGCTGCGCGGCGCGACCGCCCCCGTCGTCATGGTGATCGGCCACAATCCCGGGATCGGGGAGTTCGCGCACCGCATCGTCGAGGATCCGGCCCCTCATCCGCGCTTCATCGATTACCCGACCTGCGCCACGCTGGTGGCGGAGGTCCCCGGCGAGGACTGGGCGACGGTGGACTGGTGGTCGGGCCGGGTGCTGGAGTTCGTGGTGCCGCGCGAGTTGTGAGCCGGGCGCGGGCAAGACCCTTGCAAGGGTCTTGCACACGGCCTTGCAAGGCCGTGGGAAGGGTCTTGCAAGACCCTTGGCCCCTTGGCTGGTGTCAGTGACCGAGGATCTGGCTGAGGAACAGCTTGGTGCGGTCGTTCTGCGGGTTGGTGAAGAACGGTTCCGGCTCGTTCTGTTCGACGATCTGGCCCTGGTCCATGAAGATCACGCGGTTCGCCACCTGCCGGGCGAAGCCCATCTCGTGCGTGACGCAGAGCATGGTCATCCCCTCTTCGGCAAGCGCGATCATGGTGTCGAGCACCTCCTTGATCATCTCGGGGTCCAGCGCCGAAGTCGGTTCGTCGAAGAGCATGATCCGGGGCCGCATGCACAGCGAGCGGGCGATGGCGACGCGCTGCTGCTGGCCGCCCGAGAGCTGGCCGGGATACTTGTTGGCCTGCTCGGGGATCTTCACCTTCTCGAGGAAATACATCGCGGTTTCCTCGGCCTCGCGCTTGGGGACCTTGCGGACCCAGATCGGCGCGAGGGTGCAGTTCTCGAGGATGGTGAGATGCGGGAACAGGTTGAAGTGCTGGAACACCATCCCGACCTCGGACCGGATCTTGTCGATGTTCTTGAGGTCGTTCGACAGGAGCGTGCCGTCGACCGTGATCGAGCCCTTCTGATGCTCTTCCAGCGCGTTGATGCAGCGGATCAGCGTCGATTTGCCAGAGCCGGAAGGGCCGCAGATCACGATGCGCTCACCGGTGTTCACCGTGAGGTTGATGTCGCGCAGCACGTGGAAGGTGCCGTACCACTTGTTCATGTTCGAGATCTCGATCGCGATCTCGTCGGAGACCTTCATATGCGATCGGTCGATCTCGCGCTCTTCGACGAGGTTCGTGTGCGCTTCGGTCATGGGGGGTCTCCTTAGCGGCGGTCGGTGGCGAGCTTGCGCTCGAGATACATGGAGTAGCGGGACATGAAGAAACAGAAGACGAAGAACATCAGCCCCACGAAGATGTAGAGCTCCCAGTAGATGCCGTTCCATTCGCCCGTTGCGCGGATCGCGTTGGTCAGGCCGAGCGGGTCGCGCAGGCCGATGAACACCACCAGCGTCGTGTCCTTGAAGAGACCGATGAAGGTGTTGACGATCGCGGGGATCGAAATCTTCAGCGCCTGCGGCAGGACGATGAGGCGCATCGATTTCCAGTAGTCGAGACCGAGGCTGTCGGCCGCCTCGTACTGGCCCTTTGGCAGGGCGGCGAGGCCGCCGCGAACCACCTCGGCGATATAGGCCGAGGCAAACAGCGTCACCATGATGATGACCCGCAGGAGCAGGTCGAAATCGGTGCCGGGCGGCAGGAAGTAGTTCAGCAGAAGCGAGGCTGTGAAGAGCCAGACGATCAGCGGTACGCCGCGGATCACCTCGATGAAGGAGACGCAGATCCACTTGATCAGCGGCATGGAGGATTGCCGCCCGAGCGCCAGCAGGATGCCGAGCGGCAGCGACAGGACGATGCCCGAGGTGCCGATGATGATCGCCAGCATGAAGCCGCCGAAATCGGCGGACTCGATGGCGGGAAGGCCGATGGGCATGGCCGCGTCGAGCACCGCCTTGACGTTCGGCAGAAGGGGGAACAGTCCGAGGTCGAGGAAGGGCAGCGGGTTGAGGAAGATGGCGAGGAACGCCACGATCCCCGCGAGCATCCCGATGAGCGCACCGGCGGCGGGTGCCACGACGCGCGCGATCAATAGCGAGGCGACGAGACCCGCGGCCACGAGCACCGGACCCCAGATGGTGCCGCCCCAGAGCAGGAACACCGCGACGAAAGGGAAGGCCAGAGAGAACCACAGGAGCTTTCGCGGCAGGCTGGAATAGAGGATCGGTGCCACCGCGACAACCAGCAGGATGAGCGCCAGGAGCGGCCGCCAGTAGCCGAAGAAGAAGATCGCGAGGTTGCCGATCTCGGCCTTCATCTGGCCCACGAAGGCGATGCGGTCGGTCGAACTGGCGCCCGGCCCGAACACGGCCTCGGCGCCGCCCGCGGCCGCCAGGCCCTCGGAATAGAACATCGACGCGAGGAGGCGGTCATCGGTCGGATAGAAGCCGAAGATCAGTTGCAGCCAGCGCTCGTTGACCACGGCCCAGCAGGCCGCGCTCTCGATGCCGCGCGCGTTGCGGATCTCGCGGCATTCCGACAGGCTGCCCGCGTCCCAGATGCCGTTCAGCGTCCAGGGCAGGATCGCGGCGAGGAGCGACCAGATGAAATAGAGCGCGATCAGGGTCAGGAGCGCGTTGGGGATGGAGGAGAACAGGTTCGCGCGCAGCCAGTGAAGGGCGCCGGTTTCGCCCGGGGGCGGGGCCTGTTCGGGGAGCATGGCGTCGCGGACATAGGCGACGCTGTGGGCGTGTGCTTCGCTCATCTCAACGCTCCTTCAGCTTCACGCTGGAATTGTAGAAGTTCATCATCGCGGAGATGACGAGACTGGTGATGAGGTAGAAGAGGCCCAGCAGGAGCATCCCCTCCAGCTCGCGGCCGGTCTGGTTGATCGTGATGCCGCCGAGCGTCGAGCGCACGTCCATGTATCCCACCGCGATGGCCAGCGAGGAGTTCTTGGTGAGGTTGAGGTACTGCGAGATCAGCGGAGGGACGATCACGCGCAGCGCCTGGGGCAGGATGATGAGCTGCATCGTGCGGTTGGGCTGGATGCCGAGGGCGAAGGCGGCCTCGGTCTGGCCCTTGGAAACGGCGAGGATGCCGGCGCGCACGATCTCGGCGATGAAGGCCGAGGTGTAGAGCGACAGCGCCAGCCAGAGCGCGATGAAGGAGTTGCGGACCTGGATGCCGCCGGTGAAGTTGAAGCCGCCGAGCTCGGGGTATTCGAGCGTTACGGGACGGCCCATGACGAAATAGGCGAGGATCGCGGGCACGAAGAACAGGCCGACCGACATCCAGAGCACCGGAAGCTGCTGGCCCGTCTTTGCCTGGCGCAGTCTGGCATAGCGCCGCAGCGCGAAGATGCCGACGATGGACGCGAGGAAGATGGCGACGACGAGACCGGAGCCTTCACCCCAGATCGGACGAGGGATGTAGACACCGCGGTTCGAGATCGCGACGCTCTCCCAGAGCAGCATCGAGGCACTGCCGCCTTCGCGGAACTCGCGGGGCTGCGGGGTCGCCTCGGTCATCACGGCGAAGACGATCAGGATCCAGATCAGCAGCGGCGTGTTGCGCATCGCCTCGACGTAGACGGTCATGATGCGGGCGACGAGCCAGTTGTTTGACAGGCGGAGCACCCCGGCCAGAACGCCGATGACCGTGGCGAGGATACAGCCGAGAAACGCGACGAGAAGCGTGTTCAGGATGCCGACCAGCGCGGCGCGGGCATGGGTGTCCTGCGAAGAGAAGGGGATGAGCTGCTGGTTGATGTCATAGCCGGCGGTCGTCCAGAGGAACCCGAAGCCGATGTCCTTGCCGAGCGCGGCGAGGTTCGTGACCGTGTTGTCGACCAGCTCGACGAGTACGAGCATGATCAGGATGGCGGCGACGACCTGGATCGTGAGCGAGCGATAGCGGGCGTCGTAGAGCAACTGGCTCAGTCGAAAGCTCTCGCGCGGGGGGTCCGTGATGTCAGCCATGCACATTCCTGACAGAAAGGGGAGATCACGCCGTCCCGGTCCGAGCGGGCGGAAGTCCTGTTCAGAGTGAGGTGTGATACTCGGAGGATGGGCGGGGGTCCGGGCACCGGGCCCGAACCCCCTGGTTTCAGCGGATCAGCGGAACGGCGGTGCGTAGAGCAGGCCACCATCGGTCCACTGCGCGTTCAGACCGCGCGCGAGGCCGACCGGCGTGTTCTCACCGATGTTCTGCTCGAAGATCTCACCGTAGTTGCCGACGGCGGCGATCACATTGACGAGCCAGTCGTTCGACAGGCCGATCATCGCGCCGAGCTCACCCTCGGTGCCGAGCATCCGGTTGATTTCCGGGTTGTCGGTCGGGGCGGAGGCCAGTTCACGCACGTTGGCCGAGGTGATGCCGTACTCTTCGGCGGCGATCAGGCCGTGCAGGGTCCAGTAGACGATGTCGCCCCAGAGGTTGTCGCCGTGGCGCACGACCGGGCCGAGCGGCTCTTTCGAGACGATCTCGGGAAGGATCACGTGCTCGGACGCGTTCTCGAAGGTCGCGCGGGACGCGGCGAGGCCGGACACGTCGGTGGTGTAGACGTCGCAGGCGCCGGCGAGGTACTGCTGCTGGCCTTCGGCGTTGGTGGCGACCGGAACGGGCTCGTAGCTCATGTTGTTCACGCGGAAGAAGTCCGCGAGGTTGAGCTCGGTCGTGGTGCCGGTCTGGATGCAGACGGTGGCGCCATCAAGCTCGGTCGCGGAGGCGACGCCGAGCGACGTGCTGACCATGAAACCCTGACCGTCGTAGTAGTTGACGCCCTGGAAATCGAGGCCGAGGTCGGTATCGCGCGAGAAGGTCCAGGTCGAGTTGCGGACCAGGACGTCCACTTCGCCCGCGGCCAGTGCGGTGAAGCGGGTCTGGCTGGTCAGCGGCACGAACTCGACGGCCTGGGGATCACCCAGAACGGCAGTCGCGATGGCGCGGCACAGCGAGACGTCGAAACCGGACCAAACGCCGTTCGCATCCGGCGCGGCAAACCCGGCAAGACCTTCGTTCGAACCGCAGCGCAGGACGCCGGCACCTTGAACCTGCTCGAGCGTCGACTGTGCCGATGCGATGCTGGCCGCTAGACCGGCAACGGCAAGCGTGCCGAGAAATACTGTTTTCTTCATTTTTACCTCTTCCTGATGGACCGCCCTATGGGCTCGTTTTTTGGCCACAAGGGCATTTCTGGGTGTCCGTGAGGGACTGTCATCCCCCTCACCGTCTACAAAATGTGCAAAAGCACAGGGTAAGGTCAAGGGCAACGGCCCCTGTTTTACCATGGGTCAGGTCACCGATTGGGCAAGCCGCCAAAGCCGTGCCTGTTTTTCTTGCACGGTTCCAAGGGCTCCGCACAGGGTTAGATCATTCCGGGTCTGACAGGCGCCAGAACGTCTTGGCCTGCAGGAAATCCCCGCGCTTGACCGCCGCGGCGGCCTCGGCCTCCTCGTCGCGGCCCCATTGCTCGATCTGCCAGTCCTCATCGATTCGCGACAGCGACCATGCCGCGTCCGGATCGAGGTGGTTGTGGGCCACGGCGAGGCCGATCACCAGCGATCCCGAAATGGTGACAAGGTCGTGGAAGGCCGTGAGGTGGAAGGCGTCGAACCGGTCGACATGGGCCTTGAGCGCGGCGAGGCTGGCGGGCGGCTGGGTGACCGGCAGGATGCCCGCCGTCGCAAGGAGCCGCGCACCGAAGCGGTCGGCGGCCCAGTCGAGCAGCGGGTCCCAGGCCTCGGCCTGCCGTTGGGCCAGGGCCTCGGGCGTCTCGGCGCGGTGGCAGGTGAGGTCGGTCTCGGCATAGGCGGCGAGCATGGCGGCAACTTGCGCATGCTGCGGGGTGACGCGCTCGACGGCGGAATTGGCAGCGCGGGTCACCGGCATGGTGAGCGGCTGGATCTCTCCCTCCTGCGCGGCCCATTCGGCGGCCACGGCCTCGGCCATGGGGCGGGTGGGCAGCGTGAGGGGCAGCTTGCCCGGCGTCATCACCCGGCGCGTGTCGAGATGGACGCCAAAGCCGCCCTCGGTCTCGGCGACCGAGACCTCTTTCCAGAACCGTTTCGCTTTCCAGCCCGCGCTCATGGGTGGGGACATATCCGCTGAAGCGCCGCGGGCAATGCGTCAAAGCTGTGCAGGATGTCGTGAGCGCCCGCCGCGGCAAGCGTGTCGGGGGCGTGGTAGCCCCACGCCACGCCGAGGGACGCGATGCCCGCCGCGCGAGCCATGTCGATGTCATAGGTCGTGTCGCCGAGGATGACGGCGCGGTGGGGGGCGACGCCGGTCTCCGAGAGGCAGGCCTCGATCATCGAGGGGTGGGGTTTCGACGGGTGGTCGTCGGCGACCTGCACCGACTGGAAATGCCGGTGGAGGTCATGCAGGTCGAGGATGTGGAGAAGGCCGCGGCGGGATTTTCCCGTGGCGATGGCGAGAAGGGTGTGATCCTCACCCGCGAGCGCGTCGAGGGCGGCGCGGGCGCCGGGGAAGAGCGGGGAGAGGGCGGCACCGTTCTGGTGGCGGAGGGTGGCGAAGGCGTGTTTGTAGGCCTCGACCAGGGCGTCGACGCGGTCGGGCTGGTCGGGGGCGAGGCGCGCCATGGCCACGGGCAGCGACAGGCCGACGATGGAGAGCGTCCGCGCGCGGTCGGGAGGCGTCAGCCCGTTGGCCGTGAAGGCCGCGTCCATCGCGGCCACGATATGCGCCTGGCTGTCGACGAGGGTGCCGTCGATATCGAAGATGACGAGACGCAGCTCTGGGCGGAGGCCGGTCATTCCTCCTCCGCGAAGGGGTCGGCGGGCACGTCGGCGGCGCGCCATTCCATCGCGTCCCAGGTGCGCTGCATGTGCGGCGGCAGGGGGGCGGTGATCGTCAGCCGCGCGCCGGTGACAGGGTGGGTGAGGCTCAGGGAACGCGCGTGCAGGTGCAGCTTGCGGCTGATCTCACCGCCCAGTTGCGCGCCCCAGCCGTCGCCGAGGTTCTCCTGCCCCGAGCCGCCGTACTTGCCGTCGCCGACGATCGGGTGGCCGATGGCGGCCATATGCGCGCGCAGCTGGTGGGTGCGGCCGGTGACGGGGACGAGGGCCACCCATGCGGCGCGGGTGCCGAGCGCGGAGAGGGTGGCGTAATCGGTGGTGGCGGGCTTGGCGCCCTCGGTCTTCGAGACGGCATCGGGGTGGATGGTGTGCATCTTCTCGCCCTCGCCGCCACGCCCATGGCCGGGCGCTTTCACGAGGCCAAAGCGGATGGTGCCCATCCGGGGGCTGGGGACGCCCGCGGTGGCGGCCCAGTAGATCTTGCGCGCATCGCGGGCGCGGAAGGCGCGGGTCAGCGCCTCGGCCGATCTGCGGGAGCGGGCGAGCAGGAGCACGCCGGAGGTGTCCTTGTCGAGGCGGTGGACGAGGCGGGGTTTCTCGCCCGACCCGAATGTCAGCGCCTCGGCCAGCCCGTCGACATGGCGCGCCTGCCCGGTGCCCCCTTGCGTCGGCAGGCCGGGGGGCTTGTTCAGCGCGATGATGTGATCGTCGCGGTAAAGCACCGCCTCGCGCATCATCTGCGCGTCGGCCTCCGAGATGCGCGGTTTCTGCGGGGCCGCGGGCGCGTCGGCCTCGGGCAAGGGGGGGATGCGGACGGATTGGCCGTCTTCGAGGCGGGTGGCGGGTTTCACGCGGCCGCCCTCGACCCGGATCTCGCCCTTGCGGCACATCTTCTCGATGCGGCCCTGCGGGATGTGGGGGAAGTGGCGGCGGAACCAACGGTCGAGGCGCTGGCCGCCTTCGCCGTCCGCAACGGTGAGGGTCTGGACGCCGGTCATGCGAAGCTCCGCGCAAGGGCCATGCCGGCGAAAAGCGCGGCGATGGAGAGGGTGAGGTTGGCGAGGATGTAGAGGGCCGCAAGGCCCAGTGCGCCGCGTTCGTAGAGCGTGACCGCCTCGAGCGAGAAGGCGGAGAAGGTGGTGAAGCCGCCGAGGATGCCGGTGGCGACAAGGGGCGACAGGTGGGTCAACCCGCGGTGGGCGGCGGCAACGATGAAGAGGCCCATGAGGAAGGAGCCCGCGACGTTCACCGTGAGCACGCCGAGGGGAAAGGGCGTGTGGCCGAACAGCCGGATGAGGCCGATGCCGGTGAGGTATCGGAGCACGGCGCCGAGGGCGCCGCCGAGGGCGACTTGCAGGACGGCTGTCATGGGCGGTGCATGGGTCGGGCGGGTTCCCATGTCAATGGGAACAGGGACGCGGGGCGAAAAACTGGACTTTTCGGTTTGGGAAAACTGCAGTTTTCCCATGCGTTTTGCTGAAGGAAAACGCTACCCCTTGCGCTTGGCCCGCAACCCCTCGAACCACTCGAGCCGTTTCTTCAGGTCGCGCTCGTAACCGCGTTCGACGGGCTGATAGAAGGCCGCGCGCGACATGGTGTCGGGAAAGTAGTTCTGCCCCGAAAACCCGTCCTCGGCGTCGTGGTCATAGGCGTAGCCCGCGCCGTAGCCCTGGTCCTTCATCATTTTCGTCGGCGCGTTCAGGATGTGCTTGGGCGGCGGCGCGGAGCCCGTCGAACGCGCGCTGGCGCGGGCCGCCTTGTAGGCGACATAGGCCGCGTTCGATTTCGGCGCGAGGGCGAGGTAGAGGACGGCTTGCGCCAGCGCCAGTTCGCCCTCGGGGGAGCCGAGGCGTTCATAGGTGGCCCAGGCGTCGAGGCACTGGCGCTGCGCCGCCGGGTCGGCCAGCCCGATATCCTCGACCGCCATGCGGGTGATGCGGCGGGCGAGGTAGCGGGGATCCTCGCCGCCCTCCAGCATCCGGGCGAACCAGTAGAGCGCCGCGTCAGGATCGGAGCCGCGGACGGATTTGTGCAAGGCCGAGATGAGGTTGTAATGCGCCTCGCCCGACTTGTCGTATTGGGCGGCGCGGCGTTGCAGGCGGGTGGCCAGCTGGTCGCGGGTCAGTTGGCCGTCGATTTTCCAGGCGGCGACCTGTTCCACGAGGTTCAGAAGCGCGCGGCCGTCGCCGTCGGCCATCTCGATCAGGGCCGTCCGCGCCTCGGGGCGGAGGGGGAGCGGGTGGTGAAGCTCGAGTTCCGCGTGAGCGACGAGTTTTTCCAGCGCGGCCTCGTCGAGCCGGTTCAGGACCAGCACCTGAGCGCGCGACAGAAGCGCGGCGTTCAGTTCGAAACTGGGGTTCTCGGTGGTGGCCCCGACCAGAAGGATCGTGCCGTCCTCCATATGCGGCAGGAAGCCGTCCTGCTGGGCCTTGTTGAAGCGGTGGATCTCGTCGACGAAAAGGAGGGTCCCCTGCCCGTTCGCGTGGCGGAGTTTCGCGGCCTCGAACACCTTGCGCAGGTCCGGGACGCCGGTGAAGATCGCGCTGATCTGGACGAAATGCAGGTCGGTTTCCTGTGCCAGCAGGCGGGCGATGGTGGTCTTGCCCACGCCGGGCGGCCCCCAGAGGACGAGCGACGACATCGCGCCCGCATCCAGCATGATGCGCAGGCTGCCCTCGGGGCCGAGGATATGGTCCTGCCCGATGACATCCTCGAGCCGCGCGGGGCGCAGCCGGTCGGCCAGCGGGCGGGGGCCCTTGCCGGTCGGAGGATCGCCCGAAGGCGCGGTGTCGAAGAGGTCGGCCATGGGGCCAAGCTATGCGCCCGGCCCCGCGCCGACAATGAGGCTCAGTGCATCTCGGAGGCCATGGAGACGAAGAAACAGCGATGCGCGACACCGCCGATCTTCATCACCGGCCCTGCCGGGCGCATGTCGATGCCCAGGCGGCGGCCGAGCCGCGGGATGGCGATGGGCAGGAGGCCGATCAGGATGTCGGCGCCGAGCGCGCGGGCCGAGCGGACCATGTGGCCCATCAGCGAAAGCTGGACGCGGTGGCGGATCTCGGTTTCGACGCCCTCGGCGACGAAGAGGCGATTGGCGTCCCAGATGTAGTCGGCGATGGGGGCGGGATCGTCGAGCAGGTTCGCCGGGATCGAGTCGAGCAGACCGCGCTGCGCGTCGCGCACCATGTAGGAATAGACTCCGCAGCGCGCGGTCGTGGGCGTCAGGCGGACGCCGGCAAGCACGCGCTCGCCGTCATGGACGCAGACCCAACGGCTTTGCGCGGTGTCGTACTGATCGAATTCCATCCCGTCGGCCTCGGGCAGTTCCCAGTGCATTTCCTCGATGAAGGTGCGGTGGCGCGCCTTCAGCATGTTGGAGAAGAGCGCCCCGTGCTGGTGCATGTTGGCGAAGGACAGCGTGGTCATTTCCATGGTCGAATCCCCTTTGGTTGGCCGGTCGTCGTAAACGCGGCACCGCGGGGGGGTGTCCCGGTCGCTCAGCTGTCAGGTCCGGTCAGATAAATCCGTATTCCTTGGCCCTCTGGACGGCCTCGGCTGTGGTGCGCGCCATCAGTTTCTGGCGCGCCGAGGTGAGGCGCGCCTTGAAGGCGCTTTCGGATATACCCAAACGGGCGGCGGCAGCTGCATGGCGGTCCCCTTCCGCGATGCATTTCAGGGCGTCGGCCTGGGCCGAACTCAGGCGCGCGGGAGGTTCCGACAGATCGTGCATGCGCTGCACGATCCTGTGGACATGCTCCATCTCGTCATCCGTGAATTCACGGTCCGAGCGCGTTGCGCCGGCAATCGTACGCGAGGACATCGGGCCGATCGAAGAGATCATCCCGTAAACAAGGCCGTATCCCGCCGCTTCCTGCAGGATGCCGAACGGATCGGGCAGGCCGATCTCGGACCAGCGGCGGGTCCCGGTGTGGCTGAGGCCCCAGGCCAGCGTCGGGTCGCGCAGGCCGTAGAGCTTGGCGGTGTACACCTCCTGCCAGCTGTCCGGGTAGGTGTTGACCATGATGAGGGGCGAGACATAGCGGATGTGAAGGCCGACCGCGAAGCCGCCGGGCGCCGCGAGCGACAGCTCGTGCATCATGAGGTCGAGCACCGGTGCCTTTGTCATCTTACCCTGTCCAAAAGGTCATGTCTTTTTAGACAGGTTGCCGGAAAACCGGTCAACCGTATTCTTTTCGGGAGCAATGATGGTGAGACGAATGGACGAAAAGATCGATCTGGGTCTTTTTGCGCGTCTCATGCAATTCCACGCATCGGCGCGCAAGGACCTCCTGGAGTACATGGGCCAGGGGCCTGTTGCCGTGCCGCCGGTCGTGCCGCAGGCCGATCGGCCGAAGGCCGCGCCCGACCGGCATGATTGTCCCGAGACCTCGTGAACGAAAACGCCCCTGCCGGGGGCAGGGGCGTTCGATCCTGGCGTGATCCGGCCGGGGAGGCCCGGTGCACGATCACTCTTCGGCGTCGTCCTCGGCCTCGAGACGGGCACGGTCGGCCGCACCCTTGGCATCGACGTCACGATCGACGAATTCGATGATCGCCATGGGCGCCATGTCACCGTAGCGGAAGCCGGCCTTCAGGACGCGGACGTAACCACCCTGGCGCTCGGCGTAGCGGGGACCCAGCACCTCGAAGAGCTTGGCGACATGGGCGTCCTGCTTGAGCTGGGCCGCGGCCTGGCGGCGGGCGTGCAGGTCGCCGCGCTTGGCGAGCGTGACGAGCTTCTCCACGACGCGGCGCAGGTCCTTGGCCTTGGGAAGGGTCGTCTTGATCTGTTCATGTTCGATGAGCGAGCCCGCCATGTTCGAGAACATGGCCTTGCGGTGCTCATGGGTCCGGTTGAACTTCCGGTAGCCGCTTGCGTGACGCATTGGTCAATCTCCGTTTGATGCTTTGTCCGGGCTCCGTGCGTTGCGGAACCCTCCTTGTTGGGGCGGAATTGCCCGGGTCGTCCGGGGTGCGTGCCGGGCTGAAGCCCGGCCTACCCCGTCATTCTTGCCGTAGGCCGGGCTTCAGCCCGGCCCCGGGATCAGAAGTTGTCCTCGTACTTCTTGGCCAAGTCCTCGATGTTGTCCGGCGGCCAGTCCACGATGTCCATGCCGAGATGCAGGCCCATGCCCGAGAGCACTTCCTTGATCTCGTTCAGCGACTTGCGGCCGAAGTTCGGAGTGCGGAGCATCTCCGCCTCGGTCTTCTGGATCAGGTCGCCGATGTAGACGATGTTGTCGTTCTTCAGGCAGTTGGCAGACCGCACCGACAGTTCCAGCTCGTCCACCTTCTTCAGGAGAAGCGGGTTGAACTCGAGATCGTCCTCGTCGTCCTGGCGGCCCGCGGCCTCGGGCTCGTCGAAGTTGACGAAGATCGACAGCTGGTCCTGCAGGATGCGCGCGGCGTAGGCCACGGCGTCATCAGGGGTGACCGAGCCGTCGGTTTCGAGCTTGAGCGTCAGCTTGTCGTAGTCGAGCACCTGCCCCTCGCGGGTCGGCTGCACGTCATAGGCGACCTTCTTGACCGGCGAGTAGATCGCGTCGATCGGCATCAGGCCGATGGGCGCATCCTCGGGGCGGTTCTTGTCGGCCGAGACGTAGCCCTTGCCGGTGTTGACGGTCAGCTCCATGTAGAGGTCCGCGCCGTCGTCGAGGTGGCAGATCACGTGATCCTTGTTCAGGACCTCGATGCCCGCGCTTTCCGAGATGTCACCGGCGGTGACGACCTTGGGGCCCTTGGCCGAGATCGACACGCGCTTGGGGCCGTCGGTTTCCATGCGGATCGCGACGCCCTTGAGGTTCAGGACGATGTCGGTCACGTCCTCGCGGACGCCGGCGACGCTGGAGAACTCATGCAGGACGCCGTCGATCTGGACGGAGGTGATGGCCGCGCCCTGGAGCGAGGACATCAGCACGCGGCGCAGTGCGTTGCCGAGCGTCAGGCCGAAGCCCCGCTCGAGCGGTTCGGCCACGACGGTCGCCTTCTTGGCGGGATCGGTGCCGGGCTGAACGACCAGCTGGGTCGGTTTGATCAGCTCTTGCCAATTCTTGTGGATCATGCGTCGCCTCCATTCTTGTGGCGGGGGGATCCAGCCCGGCCACGCTCGAGGTTCAAATGACGTCAGCGGGCCACGCGCATGGCACGGGCCCGCCGGGGAAGACAGTAAAGCCTCAGACGCGGCGGCGCTTGGGCGGACGGCAGCCGTTATGGGCAATCGGCGTCACGTCGCGGATGGACGTGATCTGGAACCCGCAGGCGGCCAGCGCGCGCAGCGCGGACTCACGGCCCGAGCCGGGGCCCTGCACTTCGACCTCAAGGGTCTTGACGCCATGTTCCTGCGCCTTCTTGCCGGCATCCTCGGCGGCCATCTGGGCGGCGAAGGGGGTCGACTTGCGGCTGCCCTTGAAGCCCATCGTGCCGGCGGACGACCAAGAGATCGCGTTGCCCTGCACGTCGGAGATCAGGATCTTGGTGTTGTTGAACGAGGAATTCACGTGAGCAACGCCAGCGGCGATGTTCTTGGAAACCTTGCGCTTGGCGGGACGACGATCGCGTGCCATTGAACCAGCCCTCCCTTACTTCTTCTTGCCCGCGATGGCCTTTGCGGGGCCCTTGCGCGTGCGTGCGTTGGTGTGGGTGCGCTGACCGCGCACGGGCAGGTTGCGGCGGTGACGCAGGCCGCGGTAGCAGCCGAGGTCCATCAGGCGCTTGATGTTCATCTGCGTCTCGCGGCGCAGGTCACCCTCGACGGTGTAGTTGGCGTCGATATGCTCGCGGATCTGGAGCACTTCGGCATCCGACAGCTCGTTCACGCGGCGGGTCTGGTCGATGCCGACGGCGTCGCAGATCTGGCGGGCGGAGGCGTGGCCGATGCCGGTGATGTAGGTCAGCGCGATGGGTACGCGCTTGGCGGTGGGGATGTTGACCCCTGCGATACGTGCCAAGGTAATCTCGTCCTTATCGTTGCGAGCCCGTAGCGCCAGGCCCTTTTTTCACAACAAGGGCCCTTGGCCGGTCTGGCCGAAGGACCCGGATTTCAGGTCGAAAGGCGGGGGGAAACCCACTGCGCCCGTCATGATTCCACGAGGGAAGCCGCCGTTTAGGACTATTTCACCGGGGCGTCAAGGGCGCGCGGCGCGGCTGTCAAGCAAAATCGCGGAGCCGCCCGTCAATCGAGGATCGCGGCGATGGATGCGGCGACGTCGTCGATGTCGGCCAGACCATCCACGCCCTTCAGCAGGCCCTTGGCGTGGTAGTAACCGATCAGCGGCGAGGTCTGCTTGTAATAGGCCATGAGACGGGTCTTGAGGCTTTCGGCATTGTCGTCCGCGCGCACCGGCTTGCCCGCCGCGCGGGCCTCTTCGGCGCGGCCGACGATGCGGTCGACCAGAACCTCGTCGTTGACCTGCAGCTCGATCGCGGCGTCGAGCGTCTCGCCCATCTCCTCGAGGAGCTCACCCAGCGCGTCGGCCTGTGCCAGCGTGCGCGGGAAGCCGTCGAAGA
The DNA here is from genome assembly GCA_015689745.1 of Rhodobacterales bacterium HKCCSP123. Classification (GTDB taxonomy): domain Bacteria; phylum Pseudomonadota; class Alphaproteobacteria; order Rhodobacterales; family Rhodobacteraceae; genus Roseicyclus. Next base: position 24,557 of record WVSO01000025.1, read on the forward strand.
TGAAGCCCGAGCCGCCCTGGGCGAGTTTCTCGCGGATCAGGCCGATGACGATCTCGTCGGTGACAAGCTGGCCCTTGGCCATCACGTCGGCGACGATCTTGCCGATTTCGGTGCCCGACGCCTGGGCTTCGCGGAGCATGTCGCCTGTCGAGAGCTGGACCATGCCGCGGCTCTCGACGAGGCGCGCGGCCTGGGTGCCCTTGCCCGCGCCTGGCGGGCCGAGAAGAATGATGTTCACGCTCATCTGCGGGCCGGGCTCCTGCGGGGTTTGCGCGCGCCCGACTTGGAGCCGCGACCACGAAGCTGCGACTTCTCGATCAGGCCCTCGTACTGGTGGGCGAGCAGGTGGCTCTGGATCTGCTGGACGGTGTCCATGCCGACCGACACGATGATCAGGATCGAGGTGCCGCCGAAATAGGCCGTGATCGCCAGCTGGGTGCGGACCATCTCGGGCATCAGGCAGACGAAGGCCAGGTAGGCAGAGCCGAGCACGAGGATGCGGTTGACCACGTATTCGAGATACTCGGAGGTCTTCTTGCCGGGCCGGATGCCGGGGATGAAGCCGTTCTGGCTTTTCAGGTTGTCGGCCACGTCATCGGTCTTGAAGGACACGTTCAGCGTATAGAAATACGTGAAGAAGACGATCATCGACGCGAAGAAGAGCAGGTAGAGCGGCTGACCGGGGCCGAAATTGGCGAGGATCCAGCCCATTACCGGGCCCGAGGCCTCACCGCCCGAGAAGGTGGTCAGCGTGGTCGGCAGCAGCAGGAGCGACGAGGCGAAGATCGCCGGGATCACGCCCGCCGGGTTCACCTTGACCGGAAGGTGGCTGGAGCCGCCGTCATAGACTTTCATGCCCACCTGGCGGCGCGGATACTGGATGTGGATCTTGCGCAGGCTGCGCTCCATGAAGACCACGAAGAAAAGCGTGCCGATCAGCATCGCGATCACGCCGAGGATCGCGGGCGTCGTCAGTGCGCCGGAACGTCCGCTTTCGAAGAACTGCGCGAGCGCCGCGGGAACTTCGGCGATGATGCCGACGAAGATGATGAGCGAGATGCCGTTGCCGATGCCGCGGTTGGTGATCTGCTCACCCAGCCACATCAGGAACATGGTGCCGCCGACCAGCGTGATGACGCAGGCGGCACGGAAGAACCAGCCGGGATCGGATGCGAGGCCGCCCGATTCCATGCTGACGGCCAGGCCATAGGCCTGCGCGGTCGCCAGCACCACGGTGCCGTAGCGGGTATACTGGTTGAGCTTCTTGCGGCCCTGCTCACCCTCTTTCTTCAGCTGCTCGAGGGCCGGCACCATGGCCGCCATGAGCTGCACGATGATCGAGGCCGAGATATAGGGCATGATCCCGAGGGCGAAGACGCCCATCCGGGAAAGCGCGCCGCCGGTGAACATGTTGAGCACACCGCCGAGGCCTGCCGCCGCCTGGTCGAAAAAGGCGCGCAGTTCGACGCCGTCGATCCCGGGCACCGGGATGTAGGTGCCGATGCGGTAGATGATCAGAAGGCCGAGGGTGAACCAGATGCGCTGACGCAGTTCGGTCGCCTTGCCGAACGCGCTCCAGCTCATGTTGGAGGCCATTTGCTCCGCTGCTGATGCCATGCCGCCTCTCTCATGCGCGATGCGCCGCGGGACCGGTCGAGCGATCCTGCGGCGCGCAATTCCTGACGTGGTATGTAGGCCGTGCCGTCACCGCCCACAAGCGACGGGGGGCCGCAGCCCCCCTGCCCGGATCACTCCGCCGCGGCAGCCTGTGCCGTCTTCAGCGAACCGCCCGCCTTTTCGACCGCTTCGACGGCCGATTTCGACGCGCCGGTCACGGTGATGTTCAGCTTGGCCGAGACATCGCCCTTCGCGAGAACGCGGATGCCGTCGAGCTTGCGACGCACGAGGCCCGAGGCGACGAGCGCGTCTTCGGTGATCTCGGACTTGGCGTCGAGCTTGCCGGCCTCGACGAACTTCTGGATCAGGCCCAGGTTCACGACCGCGAATTCCTTGCGGTTCGGCTTGTTGAAGCCGCGCTTGGGAAGACGCTGGTAGAGCGGCATCTGGCCGCCCTCGTAGGCGTTGATCGCAACGCCCGAGCGCGATTTCTGGCCCTTGATGCCGCGGCCGCCCATCTTGCCCTTGCCGGAGCCGGGGCCGCGGCCGACGCGCTTGGATTTCTTTGCCGCGCCGGGGTTGTCGCGCAGGTCATGCAGTTTCATGTCGCTTCTCCTTTGCCGGAACTGCCCCCGAAGCGATCTGGGCAGACGCGGCTTTGCAATAACGGTAGGAGCCCGCACGGACGGCGAGCCACCGCGCGCCTATAGCGGCCTTGGCGGCGCACCGCAAGGGTTGCTCTGCGGTCACTCCCCCATCGGCCGGGAGGTCGCGACCTTGGTGGCGAGATCCATGTTCAGTTGCGCCATGAGCGCATTGCCCAGACCCGGCCGCCGCACCATGAGGCGTTGCAGCGCGTCGGTTTCCCAGGAGAGGTAATGCGCGCCGGGCGCGAGCGTCACGGTGGCGGTCGCATGCGCCCCGGTGAGAAAGGCCAGCTCACCGATGAAGCCGGGCCGCGTGAGCACGATCTCCTGCCCGTCCTTGCGGATGATCGTGCGGCCGTCATGCACGAAGTAGAGGCGGTCGACCTGCCGGCCCTCGATGGTCAGCACGGTCTCGTCATCGACCCGATGCACGGTGGCAAGGCGCAGCAGGCGCCGGAACTGACCGGGGGCGAAGCGGCCGAAATGGTTGTAGATCCGCTGGTGTTCGTCGGACAGGAAGCGCGAGGAGCGTTCCGTGACGACGATGCCGATCATCACGAAATTCACGGCCGCCAGCAGTCCATTTGTCAGGATCGCGTCCCAGAGCGGGGTTTCGGCGACGAGATAGTAATAGGCGAGGTAGAGCAGACTTGCGAACAGCATCAGGCCGCGCCAGTTCAGTTCGTCCCGTGCGGTGAACCCCAGGAGCTTGAAGGCGAACGCCAGATAGATGAGAGCAGCCACCGGACCGGCGCCCAGGTATTCCCAGAACGGCATCTTTTCTCCCTGTCGATGTCCCGGGGACCGTCCTGTCTCATGGGGACATTCTGCCCTGCTGCTGCGCGCGCGTGGCTTGACAGTGATTATTTTCACGAGCCACGCGCCTCGGCAAGACCCGACGACGCGGGGCCGGGCGGGTGCCCTTCCGTCCGCGGCCTGGCCCGACGAAGGGCCCGGTGGCACGCGCGGCTGCAGGACCGGCGCCGGCCGGTCCGTACCGATCCGGACACGCGGCTGGGGGGGCGCCCTCATTCCGGCCGGGATGGTCCGAAACGCGACGCGCCCCGGACGACGGTCCGGGGCGCGCTGGAATTCGGTCTTGCACGGGCCGTGGCCCCTTGCGGCTCAGCCGCGCTCTTCCACGATTTCGACGAGATGCGGGATCTTGGCGATCATGCCGCGGACCGAGGGGGTATCCTCGAGCTCGCGGGTCTTGTGCATCTTGTTCAGGCCCAGGCCGATCAGCGTCTTGCGCTGGATCTCGGGGCGACGGATGGGCGAGCCCACCTGCTTGACGACGATGGTCTTTGCCATGGATCAGGCCTCCTCGGCGATCTGCGACGACTCCTGCGGCGCCTCATCGCGCTTGGGCAGGATGTCGGCCACCTTCTTGCCACGGCGCGCGGCGACCTGGCGGGGCGAGGTCTCGTTGCGCAGGCCGTCGAGGGTGGCGCGGATCATGTTGTAGGGGTTCTGCGACCCGGTCGACTTGGCGACCACGTCCTTGATGCCGAGCATCTCGAACACGGCGCGCATCGGACCACCCGCGATGATCCCGGTGCCTTCCGGCGCGGTGCGCATGACGACCTTGCCGGCGCCGTGATGGCCCTTGACGTCGTGGTGCAGCGTGCGGCCCTCTTTCAGGGGGACGCGGATCAGCTGGCGCTTGGCCTGCTCGGTGGCCTTGCGGATCGCCTCGGGGACCTCCTTGGCCTTGCCCTTGCCGAAGCCGACGCGGCCACGCTGGTCACCGACGACCACGAGCGCCGCGAAGCCGAAGCGCTTGCCGCCCTTCACGGTCTTGGAGACCCGGTTGATCGCGACCAGGCGGTCGGCGAATTCGGGGGTTTCCTCGCGCTCTTCGCGGCGACGGCCCCGACCTCTTTGTTCACGTTCTGCCATCTGGCATGTCCTTCGATCTGGTGGCGCCGCGAAGCGCCGGTGGGTGCAACCGTGGTGAACCGAAGGTTCCCCGGTCATCGGCGACCCGGACCGCTGTCCGGATCACGCAGGGCGTAGGGTGGGCAATCCTGCCCACCGCTTGCCTCAGAACTTCAGTCCGCCTTCGCGGGCCGCATCGGCCAGCGCCTTGACGCGGCCGTGGAACAGGAAGCCGCCACGGTCGAAGTAGACGTCTTCGACGCCTGCCTTCTTCGCGCGCTCGGCGATCGCGGCGCCCACCTTGGCGGCGGCCTCCACGTTGTTCTTGCCCACGACGCCCAGGTCCTTCTCGAGCGACGAAGCGGCGGCCAGCGTGACCCCGTTCGCGTCGTCGATCAGCTGGACGCTGATGTTCTTGTTCGAGCGGTGGACGGACAGGCGCGGACGCCCGTCTGCCATCGCCTTGATCTTGTTCCGATTGCGCAGGCGGCGCTTCTGGAACAGCTCTCTTTTGCTCAGTGCCATTGTGCCAGCCCTTACTTCTTCTTGCCTTCCTTGCGGAAGATGTACTCACCCTTGTAGCGGATGCCCTTGCCCTTGTAGGGCTCGGGTGCGCGCCACTCGCGGATGTTCGCGGCTACCTGGCCGACCAGCTGCTGGTCGGTGCCTTCGACCACCACTTCGGTGTTCTTCGGCGTGGTGACGGTGACACCCGCAGGGATCTCGAAATCGACGTCGTGGCTGTAGCCCAACGCCAGCTTCAGGACGTTGCCCTGAGCCTGTGCGCGGTAACCCACGCCCTGGATCTCGAGCTCTTTCTTGAAGCCGTCGGTCACGCCGTTCACCAGGTTCTGAACCATGGTGCGCGACATGCCCCACTGTTGGCGCGCGCGCTTGGACTTGCCGCGCGGGGTGACCGACACGGAATTGTCCTCGACGGCGAGGGTGACGTCGTCGGTTGCGGTGAAGCTGCGGGCGCCCTTGGGGCCCTTGATCTCGATCGTCTGCCCGGAGACGGAGGCCGAGACCCCCGACGGCAGCTCGACCGGTTTCTTTCCAATACGAGACATTGCCAAACTCCTCAGAAGACGGTGCAGAGCACTTCGCCGCCGACATTCTGCGCGCGGGCGGTCGCATCGGTCATCACGCCCTTGGACGTGGAGACGATGGAGACACCCAGGCCCTGGCGGACCTGCGGAATGTTGTCGACGCCGAGATAGACACGGCGGCCGGGCTTGGAGACGCGCTTGAGCTCACGGATCACCGGAACGCCTTCGTAGTACTTCAGGCTGATCTCGAAGGCCGGGTGGCCGTTCTTGCCGGTGGTGGCCTCGTAGCCGCGGATGTAGCCCTCGTCGGCCAGCACATCCAGAACGCGGGCGCGCTGCTTGGAGGCGGGGGTCTCGACCGTGGACTTGCCACGCATCTGCGCATTGCGGATGCGGGTCAGCATATCGCCGATAGGATCATTCATCGGACGCTCTCCTTACCAGCTCGACTTGACCATGCCGGGGATCTGGCCCTTCGAGGCCAGGTCGCGCAGCATGATCCGCGACATCTTCAGCTTGCGGTAATACGCCTTGGGGCGCCCCGTGAGCTGGCAGCGGTTGTGAAGCCGGGTGGGGGAAGAATTGCGCGGCAGCTTCGCCAGTTTCAGGCGGGCCTTGAAGCGCTCTTCCATCGGCTTCGATTCATCGGTTGCGATCTCTTTCAGCGCGGTGCGCTTGGCGGCGTACTGGGCCACCAGCTTCTGACGCTTGAGTTCGCGTTGAACCATGGAAACTTTTGCCATGTGTCTCTCTCCTCTCGCGTCAGGCGTTGAAGGGCATGTTGAAGTGCTTGAGCAGCGACTTCGCCTCGGCGTCGGTGGCCGCGGTGGTCACCATGATGACGTCGATGCCCCAGACCTCGTCGACCTTGTCGAAATTGATCTCGGGGAACACGATGTGCTCCTTGATGCCCATGGCGAAGTTGCCGCGCCCGTCGAAGGCGGGCTTCACGCCGCGGAAGTCGCGGATGCGGGGCATCGCGACCGTGATCAGGCGGTCGAGGAAGTCGTACATGCGGTCGCCGCGGAGCGTGACCTTGGCGCCGAGCGTCATGCCCTCGCGGACACGGAAGCCTGCGATCGACTTCTTGGCCATGGTGGCCACGGCCTGCTGGCCGGCGATGGCGGTCAGATCCTCGACGGCCGACTTGGACTTCTTCGAGTCGCGAACCGATTCAGCGCCGCAGCCGATGTTCAGAACGATCTTCTCCAGACGCGGGATCTGCATGTCGTTCTTGTAGCCGAACTCTTCCTTGAGCGCCGGCTTGACGGTCTCACGGTAGTGAGCCTTGAGGCGCGGGGTGTAGGTGGCGGTATCAAGCATCGATCACGTCCCCCGTGGTCTTGGCGACGCGCACCTTCTTGCCGTCCTTCATCTCGAAGCCGACGCGGGTGGGTTTGCCGTTTGCATCGAGCAGCGCGAGGTTGGAGATCGCGATGGGCATGGCCTGCGGGATGCGGCCGCCCTGCGAGCTCTGGCTCTGCTTGGTGTGGCGGATGGCGATGTTCACGCCGTCGACGACGGCCTTGCCTTCGGCGGGCATGACGCGGGTGATCTCACCCTGCTTGCCCTTGTCCTTGCCGGCCAGCACGACGACCTTGTCGCCCTTGCGGAGTTTCGCAGCCATTACAGCACCTCCGGCGCGAGCGAGATGATCTTCATGAAGTTCTTCGCGCGCAGCTCACGAACCACCGGCCCGAAGATACGGGTGCCGACCGGCTCGTTGTTGTTGTTGAGGATGACGGCGGCGTTGCGGTCGAAGCGGATGGCGGTGCCATCTTCGCGGCGCACTTCCTTGGCGGTGCGCACGACGACGGCCTTGCGGACGTCGCCCTTCTTCACGCGGCCACGCGGAATGGCCTCTTTCACCGACACCACGATGATGTCGCCGACCGAGGCGTATTTCCGCTTGGAGCCACCCAGGACCTTGATGCACTGAACTTTCCGGGCACCCGAATTGTCAGCAACATCCAGATTGGTCTGCATCTGGATCATTTGGTTTCTCCCGACGTCCCGGACCGGCGCGGTGGCACATAGGCCCGGGGGTTTCGATCAAACCGGGGTGTGATGGATCGCGTCAGACGCGCTCGATCACCTCCCAGCGCTTGGTTTTCGACTTCGGCGCGCATTCCTGAATACGGACGGTCTCGCCGACCTTGTATTCGTTGTTCTCGTCATGCGCGCGGTACTTCTTGGACTTCCGGATCGTCTTTTGCAGAACCGGGTGCTTGAAGCGACGCTCGACCGAGATGGTCACGGTCTGTGCGTTGGCGTCCGAGGTGACGGTGCCTTGCAGGATACGCTTTGGCATCAGTTGGCCTCCCCTGCTGCGGCAGCTGCCTTTTCGTTGAGGATCGTCATGACGCGCGCGGTGTCGCGCTTGACGGTGCGCATGCGCGCGGTGTTCTCCAGCTGGCCGGTGGCCTGCTGGAAGCGGAGGTTGAAGGCCTCTTTCTTGAGCTGGGTCAGCTGGTCACGCAGCTGATCCGGCGTCTTCTCGCGAAGTTCGCTGGCGTTCATCGCCTTGGTCCTTTCAACATCACGGGGACGCCCCTGCGCGCAGAGTCACGCCGATTCCCGTGGAGGTCGGTGAATAGAGGGCGCGGATAGGCGCTTTTGGCCGGGATGGCAAGCACAAAAGGCCCCTGGTCAGAGACCCGCCGCCTTCCTGAGCGCCGCGTTGATCCGCGTCTGCCAGCCCCTCCCCTCTGCCTTGAAGGCCTCCACCACGTCCGCGTCCAGCCGGAGGGTCACCTGCAGCTTGGGGTTCAGCGCCTTGGGGCGACCGTATTGGACCTTTTCCTTTGCGAACCGCGCAACCCAATAGGGTGTGCTCAAATCCGGTATCTCGTTGTCCGAGGCGCTTTGCGCGTCAAAGGGCGCCTTATTCTCGGCAAAGCCAGGATTGGTAGGTTTCTTGCTCCCTGACATTCGTCTTTCTCAATGTGATGACACGCAGGCTTTCATCCCGTTGCGTCCAAACCAACGCCACCATGCGACCATCGAGGTAACCGATCGTAAGATGTCGCTCTTCGCCGTAGTCACGCCGATCATCCCGCGTCGTGATATGTGCCCCTTCGAAGACCTTGGCCGCATCGGCCATGTCCAGGCCGCGCTCGGCCAGAGTCCGCGCCCGTTTGTCGGGGTCGAAACTGACCTTCACTTTCTGTAACTACAATATATACCCATGCCGGTCCATCGCAACACGCCGGATGGCGGCATGTTTCGCAGGGCGTGGTTAACAGGGGGTGAAGGCCGCGCCCCTCACTCCCACCGGTAGTTGAAGCTCACGCTCACCCGGTCGTCCTCGTCCATGTTCATGGGCACCTCGTGGCGCAGCCACGATTCCCACAGAAGCACGTCGCCCTCCTGCGGGCCGGGGTAGACGAAGGCGCGCAGCTCCTCGCGCGCGTCCTTGCGGCGGTTGGGGGCGGCCATCATCATCGCGTGGCGCGGGTCTTCCAGCTTGATCGACCGCGCACCGGGGGGGACCTGCACGTAGGTCGTGCCGGAGATGACGGAATGGGGGTGGATGTGGCCGGTGTGGATGCCGCCCTCGGGCAGGATGTTGATCCAGATATCCTCCAGCACCAGCTTGCGGCCCTCGAGGTCGAACTCCAGGTCTTCGGCGAAGGCCGCGACATGGGCGTCGAGCGCCTTGACCAGCGCGTCGAAGATCGGGAAGCGCCAGGGAAGATCGGTCAGCGAGGCGTAGGAGGTGTAGCCGGGGTAGCCGTGCTCCTCGCACCAGTCCTGCCCGGCCTCGTCATCCTCGGCGATCGAGAAGCAGGACGCGTGCAGCTCCTCGGCATCCACGGGCGGGCCGAGCTCGGCAAGCTTGGCGTGGTAGAGGCGGGTGACGAAGAGGGAGCGGATATTGGCCATGATCCTGCTTCTAGGGCGGGCCGTGATCCGCCGCAACGGCAATGGTTTGGAAACCTTACTGGGATAGAGGCGTCTTGCTTGGTAATGGCGGGGCCGCGGATGGCGCGACGGTTGATCTGGGCGGGGATGCTGTGGCTGGCGCTGGCGGGCCTGGCCTTCGGTGACGCGCGGCTGCTGGCCGGCGGGGCGGTCCCGCTTCTGGCGCGGGTGGAGCGCGCCGCCTGGGCGCCCTCGCCCTCCTTGTTCATCGGGCCGCGTGACGGGTTCTTCGCACCGGGGCCCGTGCGCATGGCGCCGCAGCCGCCGCGAACGGCTGAGGGCGACGTGGCGATGCTGCTAGACCTGATCGCCCGTGCAGAGGCGGGGGCCGCAGGCTACGACGCGGTCCAGCACGGCGCGCGCATCCCGCCTCCGCGCGCGCCCACGCAGATGACGCTGGGCGAGATCCACGACTGGATCACGGCGACCCCGGGCCAGCCGCATGCCATCGGGCGCTACCAGTTCATCCCGGCGACGCTCCGCCGGGTGGCGGGGCTGCGCGGCTTCGGGCGCGAGACGCATTTCACGCCCGGGCTGCAGGATGCGCTGGCGACGGTTCTACTGGAAGAGGCGGGGCTGGCCGCGTTCCGGGGCGGCACGCTCGACCGGCGCGCCTTCATGGATCGGCTTGCCCGCATCTGGGCGGGGCTGCCGCTGCCCGACGGGCGCTCCCACTACCACGGATACGCGGGGAACCGGGCAGTGATGAGTTGGGCGGCCTTCGAAGCGGGGATGGCGCGGATCTGGCCCCTGGGCTGATCCGTTTCAGGCGCGATTTCAATCGAGGCGAAGGTCGGCCAGGTCTTCCACGTCGGTGACGCGCAGGACCGTGGTGCCCTGGCCGCAGGCATCGACGAGGGCACGCCATTTCGGCATGTAGTCCCGGTCGATCGTCCAGACGAATTCGAACAGGTCGCGCGTGGAGGGCGGGGTGTCGTGACCTCCGGGGCGCTGCGCCAGCTCGCCCCTGCCCCATGCCGCCTGCCGCTCGGCCATCAGCCAGTAGTTCTGCCACAGCGGGATGTCGCACAGGATGACATGGGTTGAGCGCCCAAGCCGCTCGGCCAGGCCGGCAAGGCGGCCGGGGCCGTCCATGATCCAGCGATCTCCCGCGATCACCGCGTCATGGGCGGCGCGGTAGGTTGCCGGGTCGACCAGCGTCCAGTCGGGGGTCCATTGCAGGCGGTCCACCTCGTGCAGGGGCACGCCATGCGCCTCGGCGAGGCGCCTGGCCAGGGTGGACTTGCCGCTGCCGGCGTTCCCGAGGATGGCGATGCGCATGGCGACCTCCGCCTTGGGCATGGGGCAAAAAAGAAGCCCCGCCGGAGCGGCGGGGCCTCGATGTCTTCGTCGCTCGGATCGAGCTTACCAGTCCTCGCGGACCACGGTACGGGTCTTGATCGGCAGCTTCATCGCGGCCAGGCGCAGGGCCTCGCGGGCGATCTGTTCGCTGACGCCGTCGATCTCGAACATGATCCGGCCGGGCTTGACCTTGCAGGCCCAGTAATCGACCGAACCCTTACCCTTGCCCATACGAACTTCGACGGGCTTGGAGGTCACCGGCGTGTCGGGGAAGATCCGGATCCAGACCCGGCCCTGACGCTTCATGTGACGCGTCATGGCCCGGCGGGCGGCTTCGATCTGACGCGCGGTGACGCGTTCGGGCTGGAGCGCCTTGAGGCCGAAGGTGCCGAAGTTCAGGTCAGACCCGCCCTTCGACTCGCCGCTGATGCGGCCCTTGTGCATCTTGCGGAACTTGGTGCGCTTTGGTTGCAGCATCTCTCAAACTCCTCAGCGGTCGCGGCGCGGGCGCGGGGCCCCGCCTTCCTGGAGCTCCGCGTGGCGACGGTCACGAGCCGACGGATCGTGCTCCATGATTTCGCCTTTGAAGATCCAGACCTTGATGCCGATGATGCCGTAGGGCGTGGAAGCCTCGGCATGGGCGTAGTCGATGTCGGCCCGCAGCGTGTGCAGCGGAACGCGGCCCTCGCGGTACCATTCGGTCCGGGCAATCTCGGCGCCGCCGAGGCGGCCCGCGACGTTGACCCGGATGCCGAGGGCACCCATGCGCATGGCGTTCTGCACCGCACGCTTCATCGCGCGACGGAACGACACGCGGCGCTCGAGCTGCTGCGCGATCGACTCACCGACAAGCTGCGCGTCCAGTTCCGGCTTGCGGACCTCGACGATGTTCAGGTGCAGCTCGCTGTCGGTCATGGCCGCCAGCTTCTTGCGCAGGGTTTCGATATCGGCGCCTTTCTTGCCGATGATCACGCCCGGACGCGCGGTGTGGATGGTCACGCGGCACTTGCGGTGCGGACGCTCGATGATGACCTTCGAGACGCCGGCCTGCTTGCACTCTTCCTCGATGAACTCGCGGATCTTGAGATCCTCGAGCAGGAGGTTGCCGTAGTCCTTGGTGTCGGCGTACCAGCGGCTGTCCCAGGTGCGGTTGACCTGAAGGCGCATGCCGATCGGGTTTACTTTATGTCCCATCAGGCAGTCTCCTCGACCTGGCGAACCTTGATGGTCAGCTCAGAAAACGGCTTCTGGATGCGGCCGAACCGGCCACGGGCGCGCGGACGGCCACGCTTCATCACCAGGTTCTTGCCGACCCAGGCTTCGGCGACGATCAGTTCGTCGACGTCGAGACCGTGGTTGTTCTCGGCATTGGCGATGGCGGACTGAAGACACTTCTTCACGTCCTGTGCGATCCGCTTCTTCGAGAAGGTCAGGTCGCTGAGCGCCTTTTCGACCTTCTTGCCGCGGATCAGGCCGGCGACCAGGTTCAGCTTCTGCGGGCTGGTCTTCAGCATGCGCAGCTTGGCCATTGCCTCGTTGTCCGCCACGCGGCGGGGATTCTTATCCTTGCCCATGGCTTACTTCCTCTTGGCTTTCTTGTCGGCCGCGTGACCGTAATAGGTGCGCGTCGGCGAGTATTCCCCGAACTTCTGGCCGATCATGTCCTCGGTCACGCTGACCGGCACATGCTTCTGACCGTTGTAGACCCCGAAGGTGAGGCCCACGAACTGGGGCAGGATGGTGGAGCGGCGCGACCAGATCTTGATGACCTCGTTGCGGCCCGACTCGCGGGCTTTCTCGGCCTTCTTGAGGACGTAAGAGTCGACAAAAGGACCTTTCCAGACGGAACGCGACATGGATCAGCGTCCTTTCTTCTTGGCGTGACGCGAGCGGATGATCAGCTTCTGCGACGCCTTGTTCTTGTTCCGGGTACGGCGGCCCTTGGTGTCCTTGCCCCAGGGCGTGACCGGCGTACGGCCACCCGAGGTGCGACCCTCACCACCACCGTGCGGGTGGTCGATCGGGTTCATGGCGACACCGCGGACGCTCGGACGCTTGCCCATGTGGCGCACGCGGCCGGCCTTGCCGAGGTTCTGGTTCGAGTTGTCGGGGTTCGAGACCGCGCCAACCGTCGCCATGCACTCCTGCCGCACCAGGCGAAGCTCGCCCGAGGAGAGGCGGATCTGCGCGTAGCCTCCGTCGCGGCCGACGAACTGGGCGTAGGTGCCCGCGGCGCGTGCGATCTGGCCGCCCTTGCCGGGCTTCAGCTCGATGTTGTGGACGATCGTGCCGATCGGCATGCCCGAGAACGGCATCGCGTTGCCGGGCTTGATGTCCGCCTTGGCCGAGGCCACGACCTTGTCACCGACGCCGAGGCGCTGCGGGGCCAGGATATAGGCCTGCTCGCCATCGTGGTACTGGATCAGCGCGATGAAGGCGGTGCGGTTGGGATCGTATTCGATCCGGATAACCGTCGCGTCGACATCGAACTTCGTCCGCTTGAAATCGACGATGCGATAGAGACGCTTTGCGCCACCGCCGCGGCGGCGTGCCGTGATCCGTCCGGTGTTGTTCCGGCCGCCATTCTTGGTCAGACCCTCGGTGAGGGACTTGACCGGACGACCTTTCCAAAGCTCCGAACGGTCGATCAGCACCAGCCCGCGCTGGCCCGGCGTCGTCGGCTTGTACGACTTGAGTGCCATGCTTTCTGTCTTCCGTTTGCTTGGCGGACCTGCGTGTCAGAGACAGGCGAGCCCTGATGTTGAAGGGCCCCGAAGGTCCCCAGGTGAATTCAAAAGCGACGGCCCCGGGTGTCGCCGGGGCCGTGCGGATGCCGCGATCTATTAGAGACCGGTCGACACGTCAATGGTGTTGCCCTCTTCGAGGGTCACGTAGGCCTTCTTCACGTCCTTCCGGCGGCCCATCTGGCCCCGGAAGCGCTTCTGCTTGCCCTTGGTGATGGTCGTGTTCACGGCCTTCACCTTGACGCCGAAGAGCTCTTCGACGGCTTGCTTGATCTGCGGCTTGTTCGCGTCCATCGCCACCTCGAAGACCACCGCGCCGTTCTCGGACGCCATGGTGGATTTCTCGGTGATGATCGGCTTGCGGATCACGTCGTAATGTGCGGCGTTCGCGGTCATTGCAGGCGTGCCTCCAGTGCTTCGAGACCGGCCTTGGTGATGACCAGAGTGTCCCGCTTGAGGATGTCGTAGACGTTCGCACCCATCGACGGCAGCACATCGAGACCCTCGATGTTGCGGGCCGCCATGGCGAAGTTCTCGTCCACGGTTGCGCCGTCGATGATCAGCGCGCGCTTCCAGCCCAGGTTCTTCACCTGCTTGGCCAGTGCGCTGGTCTTGGGCGCGTCGAGGGCTGCGGCTTCGATCACGACGAGGTTGCCCTCGGCGGCCTTGGCCGACAGCGCGTGCTTCAGGCCCAGCTTGCGGAATTTCTTCGGCAGGTCATGGGCGTGGCTGCGGGGGGTCGGACCCTTGTAGATGCCACCCTTGCGGAAGATCGGCGCGTTGCGGTCGCCGTGGCGCGCGCCACCGGTGCCCTTCTGGCGATAGATCTTCTTGGTCGAGTAGCTGGTCTCGGACCGGGTCTTGACCTTGTGGGTACCGGCTTGCGCCTTGTTGCGCTGCCAGCGGACCACGCGGTGCAGGATGTCGGCACGCGGTTCCAGGCCGAAGATGTCTTCGCCCAGATCGACCGAGCCGGCCTTGCCGCCGTCCAGTTTGATCACGTCGATTTTCATGCCTCACCGTCCTTCTTCTCGGCGTCCTCGGCGGGAGCCTCGGTTGCGGCCTCTGCTTCTGCGGCTTCCATCGCGGCCTGCTCCGCCTCGGCGGCTGCGGCAGCTGCGGCGGCCTCCTCGGCGGCGGCGGCTGCGGCGGCGGCTTCAGCGGCCTTCGCGGCCTCTTCGGCGGCGGACTTCAGCGCGGCGGGCAGGATCGCGTTCTCGGGGAACGGCTTTTTCACCGCGTCCTTGATCGTGACCCAGCCACCCTTGGAGCCGGGGACCGCGCCCTTGACCATGATCAGGCCACGGTCGCTGTCGGTGCGCACGACCTGCAGGTTCTGCGTGGTCACGCGCGCCGCACCCATGTGGCCGGCCATCTTCTTGCCCTTGAACACGCGGCCCGGGTCCTGACACTGACCGGTCGAGCCGTGCGAGCGGTGGCTGATCGACACGCCGTGCGAGGCGCGCAGACCGCCGAAGTTGTGCCGCTTCATGGCACCGGCGAAACCCTTACCGATCGAGGTGCCCGTCACGTCGACGAACTGACCCTCGAAGTAATGGTCGGCGATGATTTCCTCGCCCACGTTCAGCAGGTTTTCGGGGTCGACGCGGAACTCGGCGAGCTTCCGCTTGGGTTCGACCGACGCCTTCGCGAAGTGACCGCGCATCGGCGCGGTGACGCGCTTGACCTTGGCCGTGCCGGCGCCGAGCTGAACGGCCGAATAGCCATCCTTCTCCGCGGTCCGCTGGGCCACGACCTGCAGCTTGTCGAGCTGAAGCACGGTGACAGGAACCTGCCGGCCGTCTTCCATGAACAGCCGGGTCATGCCCAGCTTCTTGGCGATAACACCAGAGCGCAACATCTCGTCAGCCCTCCCTTACACCTTGATCTCGACATCCACGCCGGCGGCGAGGTCGAGCTTCATGAGCGCGTCCACCGTCTGCGGGGTCGGATCGACGATGTCGAGAAGGCGCTTGTGGGTACGGATCTCCCACTGGTCGCGCGACTTCTTGTCGATGTGAGGGCCACGGAGAACCGTGAACTTCTCGATCTTGTTCGGAAGCGGGATGGGCCCGCGGACCTGTGCGCCCGTGCGCTTCGCGGTGTTCACGATCTCCGCGGTGGAGGCATCGAGAACCCGGTAGTCGAACGCCTTGAGGCGGATCCGGATGTTCTGGCTGGCAATCGCCATGTCTTTTTCCTTTCAGTTGAGAGGAGGGCGCCCAGCGGGCGGACCCCTCGTCGAACCGGTTGCGGTTTCCCCGCCTGGCTGGCGGGCAGGGAAGGCCGCGAGCTATCCCGCGGCCTTCCCGATTGCAAGAGGATCGTTGCCGATCACTCGAGGATTTTCGACACCACGCCAGCGCCGACGGTGCGGCCGCCTTCGC
>WVSO01000026.1 GCA_015689745.1 Rhodobacterales bacterium HKCCSP123
AAATCCTCCACTACTCAATCACCCCAGTCTGTCCCATGAGTGCTGATGCCGGACACCTTCAACATCGACCGGCCAGAACGAGCTGCTCGATCTCACAGCATCTCGGCTTGTACCTCTGAAATCGCGTCGTCGAGGATGTCGAACATCTCGTTGATCTGCGTCTTTGTGATGATGAGCGGCGGAGAGAAGACACACATGTTTAGAAGTGGACGCACGATCAAGCCGCGAGCCTCGCACGCGGCATCCACCCGTTCTCCGAAATGCTGGTCGATGTCGAAGCGCCGGGCCTCGGGAAGGTCCGGGCGCGCAGTGCCTTCGACACATCCAAGGAGTCCCATGCCCCGAACGTCGCCGACGATGTCGTGCCGCCCGAGGTCGCGCAGGCGCGATTGGAAAAGCGGGGCGACCTGCCGCACGTGCTCCAGCAATCGCTCGCGTTCCATGATCTCGATGTTCTTCAATGCGCCGGCACAGCAGACAGGGTGTCCCGAATATGTGTAGCCGTTCTTGAACAAGACCTCGGCGCGATCTTCTTTTGAGATCTCGCTCAGCAGTCGGTCGGAAATTATCGTGGCCCCGAGCGGAAGGTAGCCTGATGTCAGACCCTTCGCACACGTGATGATATCCGGCACAATCCCGAAGACGGACTCCGAGGCGAACCAGTGACCAAGTCGGCCAAAGCCTGTCACCACCTCGTCGGAAATGAACAGGATGTCATGTTCGCGGCACAACTCTCGGCACCTCCGCAGGTAATCCGCAGGTGGTACGATCACTCCGCCGGACGCGATCACCGGCTCGGCGATGAAGGCCGCGATGGCATCCGGACCCTCGACGCGGATCGCCCGCGCGAGATCTTCGACCTTCTCGTCGCACCAATCCGCTTCGCCTTGCTCAGGAGCGCGATGATAAGGGTTGATGTCGGGAAGGAAGCGGACGAGCCGCTGCTCGATGTCCATCGGGTTCTTCCAGCGGTCCTTTCCGGTCACCGAGGCGGCGAGGTAGGTCGATCCGTGGTATCCTTTCTCGCGGGCGAGGAAGAGCTTCTTTTCGGGCCTGCCCCGAAGATTGTTGTAGAACTGGACAAAGCGAAGCGCGGTGTCCACGGCTGACGAACCGCAGGTGCTGAAGAACACGGAATTGAGATCCCCGGGCGCCAGTTGGGCGAGCTTCCGGGCCAGGCGTGCCGAGGGTTCCGAAGCAAAGGACCAAGGGCTGTTGTATGTAAGGGTCATCACTTGGTCGGCGATCGCCTCGGCCATCTCGCGACGTCCATAGCCGATCTGGACACACCACATGCCGCCCGGCCCGTCCATGAAGCGCTGCCCTTCGGCATCATAGAGATGAATGCCCTCGGCCTTCGCCGCGATGGTGCGGTCGGGCATCTCGGTTCCCATGCTCTCCCACGGATGGATCACATGGGCGGCGTCCCATGCACTGATTGTTTGAGGATCTTGGGGGGGCGCCGCGGGTGGGGAATTCGGGTCGGGTGTCATGTCATTCCGGGGGCGATAATTTATTTGAGCGCTCACTCAAAGTGCTTCAAACTTGGTCCATTGACAAGCTGGAAGTGCAGGGCAAACTCGCGCGCATCGCCGTAGGCGGAGGACATCATGCCAGACGCGGCCGGGGGAAAGGAACGACGCCCCAGGAGGGAACGAGCGGAGAACGCCGCGCGCCGAAGAGAACAGCTGGTTGACGCCGCGCTTGCGTCGATCGTCCGAAACGGCCTTGGAGGTACGACGCTGGCCACGGTGGCGCGCGAGGCCGGGCTCAGCGAGGGCGTGGCAGTGTTCTACTTCCAGAGCAAGGAGGGGCTCCTCGCCGCGGCGCTGGAAGCGCATTATCAACGCTACGAGACCAACTGGCGCGCAGCCCTGGAAGCCGCAGACACCGGCGCGGCAGAACGTCTGGCGGCGCTGGTTGTTGCCGATTTCCAACCGCAAGTCTGCGCGCGTGAGGCGCAGATCGTCTGGCACGCCTTCTGGGGCGAGGCCGGAGCCCGGCCGTTGTTCAACGATATCGCTCGCCGATACGACGCAGCGCGCGCCTCCGCGCTGACCGCGGCAGTCGAAAAACTGCTGATCGAGCTCGGCCGCAATGCAGGAGAGGCAGGCACGTTCGCCGCAGGTATCGAGGGTCTGACTGACGGCTTGTGGCTGCAACTGTACCTGGGCAGCGGCGTCGCCGATGCGGAAGATGCGCTTGCCGTTTCGGGTCGGTTCCTTGCCGCGCTCTTCCCTGAACGCTCGGGGGTGTTTCGAGCGATGGCGAAGGCGAATGGGTAGATTTGAACTCTCAACCCTTTGGCTTTTATGGGTTTGGGGTCGGAGCAGGCGATCGCTACGGGCACTGTTAACGGCATCTTTCGCCACTAGCGGCCGTACACCTCGTCAGCGCTGACCGGCAGCATCGCAGATGGGGTGGATGGCTCCGGCTCCCCCGGCGTCGCGATGCGCCATAGTGCAGGTGTTGTCATCTGCGAGAGAGGAGCCACCCCATGTATGTTACCACTGTCGGTCTCGATGTGACCAAGAACGTCTTTCAGGTCCACGGCGTCACTGACGGCGGAACGGTCGCCTTCAACCGATCGCTCCGGCGCGCTCAGATGCTCTCTTTCTTCGAGAGGCTTGAGCCTTGCGTCGTGGGCATGGAAGCCTGCTCGACCAGCCACCATTGGGCGCGCGAGCTGACGCGCCTGGGACATACCGTACGACTGATCCCTCCATCTTATGTGAAGCCATATTTAAAGCGCGGGAAGTCGGACGCCGCCGATGCCGAGGCGATCTGCGAAGCGGTCACACGACCGGCGATGCGCTTCGTTGAAGTGAAGTCTTGCGAGCAGCAGGCGATCCTGTCGCTGCACCGCACGCGTGATCTGGTTGTCCGGCAGAGGACCCAGACCATCAATATGCTGCGGGGGCTGCTGGCCGAGTTCGGGATCGTGCTGCCGAAGGGGGTCGGTCATGCTGTCCGATTTGCGCGACAGGGACGCGATGAGGCATGTGCTGCGCTGCCAGAACAAGCGCACACGGCAATCGACGACCTTTGCGACGCCCTTGTCGCGCTTCACATGCGGGTGGCGTCTTACGGCCGACGGATAGCGGCGCTGGCGAAGGTCGATCCGAGCATTGCACGCTTGCAGACCATACCCGGCGTTGGGCCGATCACGGCATCGGCGATCGCCGCCACGATCGGTTCGGCCCGTCAGTTTAGAAGCGGCAGGGATCTCGCGGCTTGGCTCGGCCTAACGCCACTCAACAGATCCAGCGGCGGCAAGGAACGGCTGGGACGCGTCTCCAAGATGGGCGACAGATACATCCGGCGCCTTCTGGTTGTCGGGATGACGTCCCGGATCAAGCAGATCAGGCAAAGGCCCGACGCCTACGATCCGTGGTTCTCCACGATCCTGGAGCGCAAACCCGCAAAGCTCGCCGCGGTGGCGATGGTCAACAAGACCGCCCGCATCGTATGGGCCGTCCTCTCCCGCGGCGAACCATACCGCCTCCGCGCAACGTGAAGATCAGTCTCGACAAAAAATACCGAACGGCAAGACCAGTGACGTGATGGCGAACGGATCAGACCGGAGACCGAGACACCCCGTGCTTCGTCCTGAGCGATCTCTGTTCGATTTGCAGGATGGGACTCGGTTTGCGGAAACCATCAGGGCCAGCGGTCTCGTGCACCGCGTCAACAGGCCGGACACAAGACCGCTTCTGAAACCGCGCAAATCACATCAGAAAAGTCTTGCCATGCAGGAGCCATCCACACAGGACGAAGCCGTCACTGAAGCGGCAGTGTTGAGCCTGAAGAGCATCGAGGCCTGAGAGGTCACCTGCAACTCTCCCGGAAGGCCGGGCGCGAACGTGCTTCTGATGCGTTGTCGGGCCGTTACTCGGGCAGACCTGCTTTACTCAGTGCCGCGATGACGCGGTTTCGCATGTCGGGGCTCTTATAGGGCAGACGCTGCGCATAGGCACCGAGCTTGAAGTCGGGGTCCTTTGCGATGATGTCCTTTGCGACGAGATGCGCCTGATCGGAGTCTCCGGACAGGGCGTAATCGCTGCACAGAATCAGTCGCGCATCGTTGTTGGCCGGATTGATCCGGATCGACTCCCGTGCGGCCGGAACCGAAAGCTGGAAGTCGCCGCGGTCACGATAGGCGGCGGCAAGGACATCGATCAGCCAGGGTGGGTAGATCCTCTCGAGCCGCAGCGCCTCTTTCACGCTTTTGACGGCCTCCTCCGGGTTGCCGCAGTAATTCTGGACAAGCCCCAGAAGGCCATGTGCAAGGGGGCAGCTGGTGCGCAGCTGTGTTCCTGTTCTGCAAGCAACGACCGCCGCGTCGAAATTCCCCTGAACCAGCTGTAGATGCCCATGAATCGCGTGCCCGATGCCATTGTTTTCAGGGTACTCCATCGCGCGCCGGGACCATTTGTCCGCCTCCGCGAAGGATTGTTCAGGCGCCTCTGACCAACCAAAGAACCAGTCGATCCAATGAGACGCCGCGATATAGCTGGGCCCGATGACTGCATCCGGCTGCAGGCGGTGCATGTCCTCGAACAGCGCACGGGCGGTCTGGTTGTCGTCCTTGTTAAACTTGTAGAAATGGCTGGAGGCGCGATAGTAGGCCTCCATGGCGTCCGGCACATTGATCTTCGAGAACCAGACCCGTTCCGCCTCGCCCGAAACAAGTTTGATCTTTAGCGCGACGATCACCTCGTGGATGATGTCATCCTGCAGCTTGAAGATATCGCCCACCTCGCGGTCATAGCGTTCGGCCAGGATTGTCTGCCGGGCTTCCGTGTCGGTTAGCTGCACTGTCACGCGTACACGGTTGCCGGCCCGCTGCACCGCTCCATCGAGAACGTAGCGCACCTCCAGTTGCCGGGCGACGTCATCGGGCGCGACCTCCGTGCTGCGATAACCGTTGAGTGTCGGCGCGTGGATCAGGAACAGGCCCGACAACTGGACCATTGTAGCCGACAGGCCGAAGTGGATGCCGTCGGCGATGTAGTCCTGGTCCGGGACCGGCGATAGACTCTTGAAGGGCAATATCGCGATCGAGGGGCGGTCGGGGGCCTTGAAGTCGAACGCGGCGCTGGCCCCCGGTTCGGCGGGACGTACGGCCCCGGTTTTTTCAGGTAGCGAGCGATAGGCCCGAACGGGGGATGCAATGTTCTTGAGCGTCTGATGGCCCATGAATTCGAACATCTCGCCAAGTTTGCGCGCGACCTGATCGTAGACGGTGCCGCTGATGCAAATCCCCCCCGGTTCGGCGATGGCCTCGAGTCGTGCCGCGATGTTCACGCCATCGCCAAAGATGTCGCCGTCTTCGATGATGATGTCACCTACATTGATCCCGATCCGATAGACGATCCGCCGGTCTTCCTGAATGTCGCGATTGCGTGTGTCCATCGCGTTTTGGACGTCGAGCGCAAAGGCCACCGCCTGGACCGCGCTGGGGAACTCCATTAGAATGCCATCACCCATCAGCTTGACGGTGCGTCCTCCGTACTGGAGTGCCCTAGGACCGACCACTTCGTTGCGATGGTCGTTGGCGGCTGCAAGGGTGGCGTCCTCATCCTCGCCCATAAGGCGAGAATAGCCGACAATGTCTGCCGAAATGACGGCTGCAAGGCGACGTTCCATGCCGCACCCCCTCCCCAAAAGAATAGTTTAGGTGCGAGGAAGACGTCAACGAATGTCGCGGCGGCGGCTGAAAACTTATTCAATGTCTTCAGGGGTCGGCGCCGATGTCCGCCTAGGGCTCGGAGCAGACCATTGCAGCGCAGCGACGCCTTAAAGATCTGAGGATCGCGAAGCGGACATTCGTCCTATCGAGGTGGAATCCGATCGTTGGCACGGTGCCGATGCCTGGTGTGGGAGGGCTGGATGGAGACCTCATCATGTCCAGTATCCAGCTTCCTGCGACCCGTCCGTCTCGTCCGCCGTGGAACAAGGGACGGCTGATCGGCCAGAAACGCCCGCTGCTGCCAAGGCAGGTCTGGGCCATTCGCGCCCGGCTGGAGCTCGCAGACAACCTGCGCGACCTGGCGTTGTTCAACCTCGCCATCGACAGCAAACTCCGGGGATGTGACTTGGTTCGGCTCAGGGTCGCAGACCTCGTCGCCGGGGGTAATGTCCGTGACCGCGTGTCTGTCATCCAGAGCAAGACCGGGCGTCCGGTTCAATTCGAAGTGTCCGAGAACACACGCCGAAGCGTGCTCGCATGGGTCACATCGTCTCTCATGCTTGGTCAGGTGTACCTGTTCCCAAGCAGGTTCCACAGCTCACCCCACATCTCGACGAGACAGTACGCGCGTCTTGTTCATGACTGGGTGTCAGCGATTGGGCTCGATCCAAGCGGGTATGGAACACATTCCCTACGGCGGACGAAAGCAGCGTTGATCTACCGGAAGACGGGAAATCTCCGTGCCGTTCAGCTCCTGCTTGGTCACACCAAGGTGGACAGCACGGTCCGATACCTCGGCGTCGAACTCGATGACGCGCTGAGCATCGCCGAGAAGATCGACATCTGAGCGTGCGGCGGACGGCAGCGGTCGTTCGCCATCTTTGTCCAGCCGTTGCTTACATCTGACCGCAACGGCTGGTCAGAGCCCATCTTGGACCTTCGGGTTGAGCGCAGCATTTGACACTCAAGGCGGAACGGGGCCGTTCGTCGCACAAATCCCTGAGGTACGGTTAGGCGATTTTGGCGACTTCTGAGGCATCAGGCGGATACCCGCCATGGTACGACGAACGGAGTGTCGGAGCGCGAAGCTGCTCCCTATGGAAATAGCAGTTCGGCCTCCCGAGGGGCTTGCGAGAAAGAGCTTGCCTGGCCAGCGAATTCCCTGAAGGTGAAAGCGTTGGCGTGAGGTTGGGGGACGGCGCGATGATTTCGATACTTGCTTCGCTTCTTGCGGTGAACGCCGTCCTTCACGGGATGATCATTGCTCGCTTCGGCGTGAAGGGAAACGAGCCTCCGCTCGCTTTCGGAATCGCCTACGCCGCCCTCGCCGTCGGAGTGTTCCTGGCGATCCCCTACGCGCTCTGGGCCACCCTGATCGTCTCGGTCGTAGGTGTCGCGGGCCTTACGGCGGCCTATGCGAAGATTCCGCACGAGAAATCAGTGGAGCGCCTCTGTTGGGCGCTGGGGGCGATTGTCATTGCGCTAACGGCCTACCTACTTTTCCTGCACTGAGGGCCACGCTCACTCATACCGGTGCTTCATGAAGGCCGAAGCATTGGCCCGCCCTCTGTACCTTTCCCGCGATAGGCACAACGGCAGCTTCGTCGGGATCAGTGGCCTCGGCCTGGGCCATGGTGGAGGTCCGAACAGGGTCGTTCTTTACGGTTTGGGCTCAGCGAACGAAGGTCCACTTCGTCCGCATGTGAGACATCAAGCAGCCGCGCAGCGAACGACCGGGTCCGGTCTGATCCATCCAGCCGTGTTGGAACGACCGCTTCCGGGAAATCGGGCTGCACTGCAGCGATGAGATGGTCGCCGGGCAATGATCTGAATGACCGACCATACCGCGGGCGCATCGGTCCGGTTGGTCCGCATTCCGGTCTTTCGCATGCAGCGGCGCCAACGGCTGCTCCGTTTATGGACGGACGTTCATCCGTAGCGCAGCGATCGACGGCTCCGAGCCCAAATCCGGAACATTCTAGCGACCCGAGTTCCGCGTTCGGCAGCAACTTGAACCGCCTATTCTGGCAGACCAGCCAACCTCAGGCCCTCAACGACAGACTCCCGGTAGGGAGGGTGTTCAACCGAGATCACTTGCATGATGTCGCCGATCGTGGCGGGGACCCCGAGAGCCTCGTATTCCATTACCAACCAATCGGCGTCGTCGAGACGTCCCATGTGGCCATAGGTTGCGATCAGGATCCGCAGGGCGTTTGGCAGGTTTGGGTTGCGCCGAAGGAGTTCGGTCAGTGCAGCCTCGGCGGCCTCGTAGTTACCGAGGTAGAAATTGGCCAGACCAAGGGGCATGTAGTACCAGAACGGAGGCACGGGGTTGCGCGCGAAGGCCTCAGAGATGGTGTTCAGCCCATCCTCCGCACGACCATCGGCCACCTGCACGATTGCATGGAACGCGTAGGCGTCCGTGTAGTTGGGGTCGAGTTCGATGGCTCTCTCGAATTCGGCACTGGCCCCAGCCAAATCGGAGATAAAGCCACGGGACAACAGGCGGCCTAATGCAAAATGAGCGAAGGGCAGATCGGGGGACAGAGCCACGGCCCGTTCCGCGTGCTGCACGGCGCGCGCCACCGAGGTCGCAACCTCGTTTGTCCAGCCGTATTCGGCGCTCATGCTGAGCACGATCGACAATTGCGCATGGGCCGCGGCGTAGTCCGGGTCGCGGCGGATGGCCTCGGCGAATGCCTGTTCCGCACGGCGGTTGTCGGCAGCGGTCAGGAAACCAGCGAGTTCGATGCCGCGAAGGTAGGCGTCGAAAGCCTCCACATCACGTGTGCCCCGAACGCCCAGGCGTTCGCGTTCCTGCCTCGACAGGCGAACCGACAACACGCGCGCAAGCTCGGAGAGAACCTGCTCCTGGAAATCGAACACCTCGGCTTCGGCCCCCGCATAGCTGTCGGCCCAGAGGTTTTCGCCGCTCGCGCCATCGATCAGCGCCGCCGTGATCCGCAGGGTGTTTCCCTCGCGACGCACGCTGCCTTCGACGAGGTAGGCGACCCGCAATTCACTGGCGATCTGTCGCGGATCGCTCGTCTGCGCCGCGACCGAAAAGGATGCCGCTCGAGACACGACCCTAAGGTCGCTAATCCTTGACAGGTCGACGATCAGTTCTTCGGCAAGGCCATTGGAATAGTAGGCCTGCCCAGTTTCGCCGCTGAGGTTCTCGAAGGGTAGAACGGCGATCGACTGGACCTCCGACGCGACCGGCTGGCGGAGCATCGTGATAGCCACCGCCAGCGCAACAATGGCGACGATGGCTAGAATGGCAATCCGCGCGGGTGTGAGGAGTGACAAGCGGCGTGGCTTCTCCGACGCCACATCTAGGCGGTAGCCGTGTTTCGGTACCGTGCGCAGGAGTGCGCCCGCATCTGGACCGAGGGCTTTGCGAATTTCGGAGATGCACTGGACCAGGCTGTCGTCGGTCACATGTGTGTCCCGCCAGACCTGCTCCATCAGGCTGTCCTTCGAGACGAGCGCCCCGGGCTGTTCGCTCAGAACCGACAACACGCGGAGAGACTGCGGGCGCAAGGGCACCGGCTTGCCGCCGGGGTCGCGCAGCTCCTCCGGCTGCTGATGAAACCGAAAACCACCAATATCAACAGGTTGATCTGATTTCGGCATTTTTCGTGGCCGCTTTCGTGACTTTCGCCATCGCTGTGACGCCCGTTTGAACGAGGCGCTCGGCACAAGCGGGCGTCCCGGACTCAAACCCAAGGAGGTCACGATGTTCATTATTCACAAAATCGCACCCGTTGTCGCTACTTTCACAATCACGGCGACGTCCCTCGCCGGCGCAGCTCATGCGACGGAAGAGAATTGCGTTGCAGTGGCGCAAGTGACGGTTCAGGGCCAAGAGGTCGAACTTCCCTCGTATGTGGCAGACCAGGTCACGATGCTTCAGGGTTACGGCGAACGGTATGCCCGTCTCATCGATCTTATACTCGATGAGAACGCCAAGCCTGACTGGTCGTTCGAGGACGCCTGTGCGGTGTCGGATGTCGGGCTAATGGCGGCCTCGGAATGAAAGGCAGTGGTCGGCCCCGTGTCACGCTGACACGGGCCCGCCAACCTGCATCGGTCTGCGCATTGCACGCCGGCGAGGTTCCTTGTGGCAGAGATGGCGGCTTTGTCCGCAATTCGGTCATCGGTGCTCGAAACCTCGCTGCACTTTGCCTGGACGGCCGCTTTTCTTGCTGCGGCGCAGGTGATGGCTTCCCCACTTGAATTGCCGCATCTGCGAGGGTCCGCGCGCGATCACTTCCGGTTTGGGCTCGACGCGGTCATCTGACAGATTCAGTCAGATGACTGGTACGTGTTGCTTCGCAGACGATCGGGCGCTTTGGCCAACTAGACGTTGACTTCGATTGTAGGTTCTTGGGCAAATCGAGCCCACGCAATCAATGCCCTGAGTGGGGCTCGAGTGTTCGAAGTTCTTTCTGTTTGGTGGGACATGGGTCTGGGAAACCTCATGAAGCAAAAATGACTTTCGTTGTCCCACTGATTGGTAAGTATCTGTCTTCAAGAGTAGGTGGGATCTCGCCCCCGGGCACCACTATCTCAAGTTGGCCTCCCGTCGCCTTCAGGTTTCGCTTCCGAGGGCCGGAGGCGTGGCAGGTTGCGACTTTCCATGGCCGGCCCAGAAAGCGGTTTTGAACTGGATCGTGACGAAAGCCGCATCTAAGCTTCTGAAGTCATGAGATTAAACGACAATGATTGATGGTACCCGGAGTTGGGCATGTCCGAACCAACCAAGCTTGGATTCATCGTTTCGGCCATGGCAGGGCTCGCAGGCTCCGCGCTGGCACAAACGAGTGTGACCGAAGGGTTCGCAGGATGGTGTCTTCCGGCCGAAACCCAGCCCGTACAGGACGGCAGAACTGGCCGGGTCTTCGACGTCACCTTTGGCCTGTCGGTCACGCCCGACGGCTACGAGATGTCCTACGAAGAGGGGGGCTACTGCGCCTTTTCAAATCCGACGGATGTTCCGGGCCTCGATGCACGGGTCTTCGATGCCGTTTGCGACGGGGCCGACGGCATGGACGTGGGTGCTGACGGGCGGGCTCCCTTCCGGGCGATGATCGCGACGGTAGAGGACCCGAACACGTTCGAAACCAAGGGCATCCTCATCGAACCCGGTCGCCTGGTCGAGCTCAGTCCGTGTCTGGAACTCGGCTGGTCGAATACCCATGCCGAACTGGGTTACGACCTCGGATATCGCCAACCGAACCTGGCCACGCCAGACGTCCGATACCTTGCGGAACTCCTCCATTGGCGCTGGGGCACGGGCGGGACGTATGTCAACGGGCGTCTGCAGGAAGCCATCGGCCTGGAGCCGAACTTCGCTGGTCGTTACATCATCGGCACGATGGGTGGCTGCGGCACCGATTGCAGCGTCCCGTTCATCTTCGACACGCGCGACGGTACGGAGATCGAACTTTCGCTGAGCGCCGATCCAGACGCGGAGTACGGCAACGTCAGCTTCTCGATGGTCAACGACAACGGCAGCCTGATGGTGAGTTGGCGGGATGACGCCTGCGTCCGGCAGGAATTCGCGCTTGCGGGCAACGCGCTCGCGTTGCTGCGTGAAACCAGAACGCCCCATGATCCGACGAATTGGTCGGGTTATCCGCTGCACTGCCCGGCGGCGGGAGAGGTCACGGAAGATGTAACCGGCCTGGCGTCGGATGTTCGTGCCGCCCTGGGACCAGGTGGGCCAGGTGAGCTTGCTCCTGTCGCGTCATTCAGGCCGCGCGTGCGGCCGACGTCCGGAAATGTCGTCACCGGGAGCTTTGCGACCCCTGTTCAGGGAAATGCCCCGGCCCTGCAACGCACGATGGCCCTTTCTTCTGAAGAGAGGGGCGCCTTGAACTTCGCCGGGATCTGCATTGGTCATGCAGAGGAAGGCAACGCGATCCTGAGGCGGCGCGGCGCAAGTTCCGACTTCAACCAGATCATCGCCGCGGCGGAGCGATCCATAGCTCCCATACTGCGGCGCGCATCGGATGGCGACGCCTACAGCGAATTCACCAGTTGGCGGAACGTTACGCGACAGCAGTTGGCGGGCTATCCAGAACAAGGAAGAATTGGCGTCATATCTGCATTCCTGCAGGAGTGCTTTCAGAGGTTTGGTCCATGACTCTCCAACGCGAGAAGGCCTGTCCGGTGGCCTTGTGATCGAGGTGGATGGCAGCCGGCCACGTTGAAGATGTCCGACGCCTCGAGCGGAGTTCCACGAGAAAGGAATGCCAAGGGCGCTCCCCGTTGTGGCGCGTTCCGAAGCCCTATGGACGACCCGGCGGGCCCGGATGGATCGGGTCGAGCCCCCAGCGCGCGAACTCCGCCGATGCCTTGTCGGAGCGAAGGAAGGCAAGGAAGTCGTCCGCCGCGGACCGCATCTCCGCGTCGCTGCCAAGCGAGGCGCCAAAGACGAATGTCCGGTCGAACTCGGGCGGCAGCGATCCCAGGATGGATAGTCCCGGGATCGGGATGAGTTCGCTCATCTGCTGAAATCCGAGCTCTGCCTCGCCGCGCGTGACGACGCGGCCCACGCGTTCGGAATAGATCGTGCGTGCCTTGTCCTTCATGGCATCCGCAATCCCGAGGGCCGGGAAGACGACGGTCGAAAGGTAGATACCGCTCGCGCTGGCGGCATGGGCGACCGAGTTCGCCCCGAGCAGCGCACGCCGCAGCGCCCCGGTGGTCGAGATGTCGGGTCGGGGCGCGCCCTCGGCCACGGCAGCGCCGATCCGGGACTCCACGATCGGAACGAACGGGCCCGACAGGACGCCGTCCCTGGCAAGCTGGGCGTGGCCCCCTTCCGCAAGCAGGTAGACGTCGAACCGTTGCCCTTCGGACACCCGTGTCGGGATCGAGTCATGCGCCCGTCCGAGGGAGGAGCCGAAGGACAGCTCGACGCGGCCCGGGTAGTCGGCGAGCAGCGCCTCGACCGGTGCCGCCTGTGCGCCGGAGGTGATGACCTTCAAGGGCCGCGGGGCCTCAGCCATTTCCAAGCGCCTCTGCAACGAAACCGCTTTCGAGGGCCCGGGCGACGAACCTGTCGAGGGCCGCGGCAAGCGGGGCGTCAGGCCCCGGAAGGACCATCGCTTGCTCCACGCTGGCAAGGGGTGCCGTCAGAACGCGGAACGCGGGATCGCCTCCGAATGCACGCTCGAGCGACTCGCGCACGCCTGCAACGACGTCTCCGCGCCCCGACCGGAATGCGGCAAAGCTTTCAGGGGGTGTCCCGTCGATCTCCAGGCGCGCATTGCGCAGGGCATTCGACAAGTAGAGCTGGTAGGCAGAGCCGCGGGATGTCAGGACGGTGAGCCCAACCTGGTCCGCTTCCTCTGGCTCGGAAATGGCGGAGTCCGCGCGCACGGCATAGGTCGCCTCAATCTTGTGATAGGGCCGGGTGAACGAGACGCGCGTCGCCCGCTCGGGGTCGATGGCGAGGAAGCCGACGTCCCAGGCGCCTGTTCCGGCGTCGGCAAAGACCTTGCCCGCCCCGGTGTAGATGACCGGCTCGAACCGTGCTCCGATCTCGTCGGCAAGCCGCCGCGCCAGGGCGGGACTGACACCGTCCAGCACGCCGTCGCGCTCCTGCACCAACGCGCGGTTGCCGGTGTTTATCGCAACCTTCAATACGCCGTTTGCCGCAAGCCCGGCGAGGTCCCCGGTCATGTCAGGTCCTCCGACCGGGACCGACCTCGGGGTTTCCCGCGGCCGACGTGATCCGCCACGCGGCAAGGGTGCATGAGGCCTGGGCAATGCGACGATATCGATGGGCCTGCGGGGGCGCGGAAATCTGGTGTCATGCGTCAAGCATCTCACGACCTCTGCGCGAAGAACAAGTGCCATCCCCTTGCGCGCGAGCCCGGCTCCGGCGTGGACCGGACGATCCCCGGAACGCGAAGAGAGATCGGCGAGAGGATCATCGAGACGCGCGGCTTGCTGCGCCGTCCGACAGCGGCATAGACTGCCACGGCACCAAGCCCAGAGCCGCAGCTGATCATAAGGCCCGCATGTTCCAGACCAGTCGAAGATGGACACAATCCCCACCTGGGCCCCGTCATGCGGCTGTCTGAAGACCGCCCCGGATGGAGGACATCCGCACCCCCGGGCGCATTGGCGCGCGGTCGCCCGACCGGGCACCGGAGCCTTCTTGCGATGGCCTTGGCCGGAGGGGTGCTCGCCGGTCTCCTGCCGGTCGGCACGGGGGCACAGGCCCAGCCGGATTTCGAGGGTCTGGAGTGTCTGTCTGCGCCGTTTGACAGCCCTCGGACACCGGATGGGCAAAGGATCGCCGCCCTGGTCGACTGGCTTCGTTCGCGCCTTGCACCGTATCCGCCGCTCTCAGAGCTGCTCGAGGTCGACCCGCCCGAACTCTGTCTCGCCGAACGGATCTTTGCGGCACAGGCCTACTACGAACCGAATGAGCACCGGATCGTCTTCCGGGAGACGCTTTCGCCCGCGTTCATGGGGGCCGTTGCGATCCATGAATTGCGGCATGTGCATCAGTCACGGCTGGGCGCCTGTCCACACCCCGATCTGTCCATGGAGGCCACGGCCAGCGTGACCCTTGCCATGGAGGCCGACGCGAGTGCCGTCAGCCTTGCCATCGCCTGGCAGTTGAGGGCCCAGGGTGAGCCTGAGACCTGGGACGCGCTGGCGGCCTGGCCAAGCTACGCCCCTCTGGTGCAGGCCTTCGAGACGGAGCTGCGCGCGCGCGGCGATATCGCACTGGCCACCGGTGCCGCCTTTGCGGCCTGGTACGAAATCGAATGGCTGGCGGAGTCCTATTACGTGGCGGCGTGCAGCGCCTACCTGGATCGCCAGGACGAGACGCACGCCTTGCCCCGCTACGGGTCGATCGAACCGGACTTCCGGGAAACCTTGTGCAGGCTGCCGGACGGAAGCGCTTACCCCTGCGATGCGCAGGCCGCGCGACCCGAACGTCGCTGAGGCGATTGTCCGGACCGCGCGGTCACCCATCCGGCAACCCCTGCCGCAACGAGGGCATCCCCGGTGTCCGCCATCCGGGCCGACGCGGTGTGACGTGCAGCCATCCCGGCCATGACGGTCTCGCCGAACGGGGCCGCCGCGTCCGGTTCAGGCGTCCGCGGGCCGCACCCGTCGCGTCCGTCACGTCATGCCCAGCGGTCCCCCGAAGCCTTCGGGCCCGGCAATGAAGTCGAGGAAGCTGCGGGTCTTGGCGGGCAGGTAGCTGCGGTCCGGGTAGATGGCGGAGAGGGTGACCGCAGGCGCCGGCGCCTCGGGCAGGAGCTGTTCCAGCCGCCCGTCCTTCAGGTGCACCTGCGCAGCCATGTCGGGCATGATCGCGATGCCCATGCCCTCGAGCGCGGCCTGGAACAGCACGGTTTCGTTGGCGCTTTGAAGCACGGGTGTCATGCGGATCTCCGGGGCGTTCGGACCCAGCCCCAGGCGGACACGACCTCCGGTGCTGATCGGGCTGTAGGCGAGGAACGGCGCGCCAACGAGATCGGCGAGGCCCCCTGGCCTGCCGATCCGGTCCAGAAGCTGCGGGGCTGCCACCATCCGGAAGGTGATCTCTGCAAGCCGGCGCGCGATCAGCCCCTCGTCCAGCGCCGGGCTGACGCGCAAGGCCAGGTCGTAGCCGTCCTCGACCATGTTGACCGCCCGCCCGCTGAGATCGAGGTCGAGCGTGACCTCCGGATACCGCGCGCGGTAGCTGGCAAGGACGCGCACGAATGCCGGTTCGGCCAGCCAGACCGGCAGGCTGATCCTCAGGACCCCGCGCGGGACGATCGTCGATTGCGCAAGCCGCTCGGCGGTCTCGTCCAGTCCTTCGAGAAGGGGGCGAACCGCGGCGAGGTAGATGGCGCCCGCCTCGGTCAGGCTGACACGACGGCTGGTGCGGTTCAGCAGCCGCGCCCCGACGTCGGCCTCGATGTTCTGGACATGTTTGCTGGTCATCGCTGCCGAAAGTCCAAGACGGTCGGCCGCGGCGACAAAGCTTTTCGCCTCGGCGACGGCGGCGAAGACCCGCAGGCTGAGAAGGCTGTCCATTACATCCTCGCGCTTGTCCTCGCCCGGTCGGGGCAGGGGTGGGGTCGGGCCGACGGGCTGGCGGCTTCCATGTATCACATGGGTGCACAATAAGGGCCAAAATCTCCAGGATCATCAACTGGGAGGAAATGCAGCCTTCGCTCGCGCGACGATGATCGCGAAGGAGGGCGAGGGTATGCATCGGTCATCGCATCACGAGGCCTTTGCCTCCCGTTCCGAAGGGACAGACAATGACCATGACATCTGACGCCGCCCCGGCTGCCGGGCGCAACTGGAACATCGCCGTCTGGCTGGGCCAGGCCGGACTTGCCGCGCTGTACCTGATGGCAGCGTGGATGCACCTTCTCTCTCCCGAAGAGGCCGCAGCCATGGGCGCGGTCTGGATGTCGGACGTGCCGATCGCACTGCCCCGCGTCATCGGCGTGATGGAAGTGCTTGGCGTGATCGGGCTGATCCTGCCCACCGCGACCCGCATCATGCCGCATCTGACCGTCTGGGCGGCTGCTGGCCTCCTGGCGATCCAGGCGCTGGCCATTCCGTTCCACGCCTTGCGCGGCGAGTTCGAACCGATGCCCGTCAACCTGGTCTATGTCGCGCTGGCCGTGTTCGTCCTCTGGGGGCGTGCCCGCAAGGCGCCGATCGCGCCCCGCGCCTGACCCGCGGCGCGCAGGAGGCCCACCTGGGTGCCCCGGTATCTCCCGGGGCTCCAGGTCCGCGCGGGAGGCTTGCCCGATGGGAGGCCGGTCAACCTCCCTGCGTCCTTGCCCGCGCCGGTCTCCATGTACCATTGATCCCCTCAATGCAGATCATGGGACATAGTGATTTTCGTGATTGCTCCGGGTCGCCTAGAACGAAGCGGCACCGTGGAACGAAGGCAGATGTTCAAATACTTTCCGACAAACTACCCATGGAACCTTTCGGTCATGCTCTCGATCGAGATGGGCGCGCGCATGGGCGAGATCGCCGAGATGTGCGCCCCCCTGGTCGAGGCGTCGAATGCCCCCGACGCCGAAGGCACCGCCGCCTTTCGCGCGACCTGGGTGGAGATGGCCGACCGCCTTTGCGCTCTGGCCGACGAGGACCGGGCGCAGGGACGCGCCATCTCGGCAGGGGACAAGTACCTGCGCGCCTCGAACTACCTGCTGACCGCAGAGCGGCTTCAGGCGCACGGCGCGCCGGGGCGGGCGGCGCTTTACGAGCGCTTCCTCGGCACCTTTGCCCAAGGTCTCGACCTGACCCATGCCACGACAGAACGCGTGCGCATCCCTTATGGCGACAGCTTCCTGTCGGCGCTCTTCGTGCCTGCCCGCGGGGTGACCGGGCGCCAGCCCGTGCTTGTCCAGGTCAATGGCCTCGATAGCACCAAGGAGATGAAGTATTTCGTGGGCCTCCCGAAATGGCTGGCCGAGCGTGGGGTGGCCTCGCTGATCGTGGATCAACCCGGCACCGGCGACGCGCTGCGCCTGCGCGGACTGACCGCGCGCTTCGACAGCGAACACTGGGCGTCCCGCGTCGTCGACTGGCTGGAGACGCGCGCCGATATCGACCCCGCCCGCATCGGGATGGAGGGGGTCAGCCTCGGCGGATACTACTGCCCCCGCGCGGTGGCCTTCGAGCCGCGCTTCGCGATGGGCGTCGTCTGGGGCGCAAACCACGATTGGCGCGACGTGCAGAAGCGGCGGCTGGAGAAGGAGGGGAATTTCCCCGTGCCGCATTACTGGGCCCATGTCTGCTGGGTCTGGGGTGCGAAGGACACCGGGGAGTTCATGGAGATCGCCGAGAACGTGCATCTCGACGGCATCCTCGACCGCATCCGCGTGCCCTTCCTTGTCACCCACGGGAAGCACGACAGCCAGATCCCGCTGAAATGGGCCGAAAAGACCTATGCCGAACTGG
Organism: Rhodobacterales bacterium HKCCSP123; assembly: GCA_015689745.1. Classification (GTDB taxonomy): domain Bacteria; phylum Pseudomonadota; class Alphaproteobacteria; order Rhodobacterales; family Rhodobacteraceae; genus Roseicyclus. The sequence goes on from WVSO01000026.1 coordinate 17,651, forward strand.
TCAACAGCCCCCGGCGCGAGCTGAAGGTCTTCGACGAGCGCACCGGCGGCGTTCAGCATTCGAGCTTCGACAATTCCGCCAACGCCGGCGCTTATATCGCGGACTGGGTGGCCGAGGTGCTGGGCGGACGCACCGCATGAACCCGCTCGACGGATTCGAGGTCGACCCTGCCACGCTGGGCTTCGTGGGCGAGGGTCTGGAGCGGCCCGAATGCATCCTTGCGGAACGCGACGGCACGCTCTGGGTGGCCGACGGGCGCGGCGGCGTGACACGCATCGACCCCGACGGGGCGCAGGCGCTGATCCTGCAGGGCGCGCCCAACACCGCCTCGGGCTTCCATGACCGGCTGGTCGCGGCCGAGGGCAGCCTGCCCAACGGCCTCTGTTTCGATGCCGATGGCGCGATCCTGATCGCCAACTGGGGCACCGAGCGGCTGGAGCGCATGACGCGCGACGGCAAAACCGAGGTGCTGCTCGACCGGATCGACGGCCAGCCGATCGGCAAGGCGAATTTCGTCGCCCGCGACGGGGCCGGGCGGCTCTGGCTGACCGTCACCACGCGGATGCAGCCCTGGACAGACCATGTCCGCACCATGTCGCGCGACGGCTATATCGCGGTGATCGACGACCGCGGCGCGCGGATCGTGGCCGACGGGCTGTGCGGCACGAACGAGCTGCGCTTCGACCCCAAGGGGGAATGGCTCTACGTCGCCGAAACCACGGCCCGCCATGTCACCCGCTTCCGGGTCGAGGGCGACCGGCTGACCGGGCGCGAGGTCTACGGGCCGTCGAATGTCGGCGGCTTCTGCGACGGCATCGCCTTCGATACCTACGGCAACCTCTGGACGACGCTGGTGATGGCGGATCGGCTGGTGGCGATCACGCCCAAGGGCGATTTGCGCACGGTGCTGGACCTTGGCGGCGACCCCGCGGCGCTGGCCGCGCTCGACGCGGCATGGGCCGAGGGGCGGCTGACGCCCGAGATCATGCAGGCGGCGGGCGGAACGCTCTGCCGCTGGATGGCCTCGCTCACCTTCGGCGGGCCGGACCTGCGCACGGTCTATCTCGGCTCGCTTCAGGGGACGCGCATCCCCTTCTTCCGCGCGCCCGTGGCCGGGCGGCCCTTGCCGGGCTGGTGAGAGGGATGCGGGTGACCGTCACCGGGGCCGGCGGCTTCCTTGGCCAGAGGGTCGCGCGGGTGCTGGCCGCAGATGCGCGCGTGACGGCCTTGCGGCTGGTGGACCACGCGGCGCTCCCCGACCTGCCGGGGGCCGAGGGCCTGACGGGCGACCTGGCCGATGCCGGGTTGCGCGCACGTGCGGTGGCGGACGCGGATGCGCTCATCCACCTTGCCGCCATTCCCGGCGGCGCGGCCGAGGCCGATCCGGCCCTTGCCCATCGCGTGAACCTCGAGGCGACCATGGCGCTGATGGGTGCGCTCCGGGGCAGGGGGGTGCGCTTCGTCTTCGCCTCGACCGTCGCGGTCCTGGGCGACGCCCTTCCGGCGGTCGTCACCGACGACACACCCCCGGCACCGCGGCTCATCTACGGCGCGCAGAAGGCGATGGTCGAGACATGGCTCGACACGCTGGCGCGGCGCGGCGATCTCGACGGGATGGCGCTGCGCCCGGCAGGGATCGTGGCGCGCGACGGCACGGATGCGGGGCTGAAGACCGCGTTTCTCAGCCGCGTCTTTCACGCCCTGCGGCGGGGCGAGGACATCACCCTTCCGGTGTCGCCCGACGGCGCGAGCTGGCTCGCCTCGGTCGAGACCGTGGCGCGGAATTTCGTTCATGCCGCGCTGATGCCCGATCCGGGACCGCGCCGGGTGCTGACCCTGCCCGCGCTCACGGTCCGCTTCGACGCGCTGGTCGCGGCCCTGCGGGCCGAGTTTCCCGACAGCCCGTCCCGCGTCACCCATGACCCGGACCCGGCGATCATGGCCGCCTTCGGCCGCCACCCGCCGCTTCACACCCCGGCCGCCGAGGCGCTGGGATTCGTCCGCGATGCCGATGCCCGCGCCCTCGTGCGCGCCGCCTTCTGAAGGAGACAGACCGATGCGCCTTGCCACCCTTGCCGACGGGACGCCCGATGGCCGCCTTCACATCGTCAGCCGCGACAATGCCCGCTGCACGCCCGCCAAGGCGGCGCAAACCCTGCAAGCCGCGCTGGAAGGCTGGGACAGCCTGCGCCCCGCGCTCGAGGCCGAATACGCGGCCCTGAACGGCGGCGGCGGCCAGCCATTCGATCCTGCCGAGGCGCTGGCCCCCCTGCCGCGCGCCTGGGCCTGGCTCGACGGCTCGGCCTTCGACAATCACGGCGCGCTGATGGATGAGGCCTTCGGCGTGAAGGCCGAGAAGATCCCCGGCAAGCCCCTGATGTATCAAGGCATGTCCGACCGGTTCCTTGCCCCCGCCGCCGATGTGCCCCTGCCCTCCGAGGAGGACGGGATCGACTTCGAAGGCGAGTTCGGCCTGCTGACCACCGCCGTTCCGATGGGCACGACCGACGCCCTGCCGCATGTGGCCCTTCTGGTGCAGATCAACGACTGGTCGCTGCGCAAGCTGGGGGCCGCCGAGATGAAGACGCGCTTCGGCTGGATCCAGGCCAAGCCCGCCTGCGCCATGGCCCCCGTGGCCGTGACGCCCGACGAGCTTGGCCCGGCCTGGGCCGGGGGGCGCATCCACCTGCCGCTGCAGGTGACGTGGAACGGCGCTGTCTTCGGCAGCCCGAACGGGGCCGAGATGTCGGTGGGCTTCGACCGGCTCGTGGCCCATGCCGCCTATTCCCGCCACCTGCCCGCGGGCACGGTGATCGGCTCGGGGACCGTCTCGAACGCCGCCTTCCGCGAGGTCGGATCGGCCTGCATCGCCGAGCGCCGCGCGATCGAGATGCTGGACCATGGCGACGCACGGACGCCCTTCATGGGGTTCGGCGACCGCGTGCGCATGGAATGCCGCGCCGCCGATGACACGCCGCTTTTCGGGGCCATCGACCAGCAGGTGATCCGGGCCTGAGACCTACACGGCAGGCGCGTCGAGAAAGACCGCGCCGCCCTCGATCCGCACGGGCAAAGGCGTCAGGGCCTGCCCGAGGCAAGGGCCGATCTCGCAGACCCCGTCCTCGATCCGGAACAGCGCGCCATGGGCCGCGCACAGGATGCGCGTGCCGTCGCCGTTCAGGAATTCATCCTTGCGCCACCCAAGGGGCGCACGGTCGTAATGGGGGCAGTTGTTGACATAGGCATAGACCCGCCCGCCCCGGCGCAGCAGCACGACCCCGTCGCGCCCCCGCGCATTGGGCAGCGCGCCGCGCGCGCCGCCCTCGGGGATGTCGTCGAGCCGACAGAGCAGCGTCATCCCTTGCCGGGAGGCGGGCCGCCCGGTGCCCATTTGGCGACGTTCTCGAACAGGAACATCTGCGCGGCCTCTTTCGACATCGGCACTTCGCGCAGGGTCCAGTCGCCGTCATGCTTGTCCATGTCGGCGTCGTATTCCACATGCGTCCCCATCGGCGAGTTGAAATACCAGAACCAGTTCGACCCGAACTTGTGCCGCCCCGGTCCCCAGAAGCTTTCGTAGCCCTTCTTCACCATCCGGCTGCCCGCCAGCATCAGCTCGGTCGGGCCCTGCATGTGAAAGGCCAGGTGCTCCAGCCCCTGCATGTATTCGGGTGTCTGGATCATGAACAGGACGTGGTGATCGTCATTGGCCTGCGGGCGCAGGAAGGGGCCGGTGTTGGTGAACTTGTCGGTGATCACGAAGCCCAGGCGGTCGATGTAGAAATTCGCCATCCTGTCCATGTCGGGCACGAAATAGACGATATGGCTGAGGGTGCGCGGCCGCGCCGCTGCATCCTCGTTCGCGCCGATCTCGTTCGGGGCGCGGCCCGGCGCGGCGCCGGGCGAGTTGATCCGCTCGGGCGGCAGGTTGAGCGCGATCCGGCATGTCACCTGGAAGGCGATGCGAAAGCCCGCGTCATCCACCGTCGACAGCCGCCCCGAGGGCCCGACCGTCACCTCGCGGTCGCGCGACAGCTCCGCCGCGATGGCGTCGAGCGTGGCGTGATCCTCGACCCCCCAGACCGTCTCGCGCAGGCGCGTGGCGGTGGGCAGGGGCGGGGGCAGCATGGCGTCGTCGGAGGCACGCAGGACGACCGCGGTGCGGTCCAGCGCCTCGAACCGGTCCGGATCGGTCTCCGTCAGCCCGTAATCCGCCAGGAAGGCGCGGCAGGCCTCGATGTTATCGACCCCGAAGATCAGTTCGTCCGGTCCGATGATCCGCATGGCAGGTGTCCCCTCGCTGTTCGTTGACCCGTTGCTAGCGGATGGCGTAGCATTCATGAAATTGTAAACTTGGATGCGATGCATCGATATGATGGATAGGCCATGCGCTTCAAGAAACTCGATCTGAACCTCCTGGTGGCGCTCGATCACCTCGTCACGCTGAAATCCGTGAGCCTTGCCGCGGAAAAGATGTTCATGAGCCAGTCGGCGATGTCGAACGCGCTCAACCGCCTTAGGCAATATTTCGACGACCCCCTTCTGGTTCAGGTCGGCAAGCGGATGGAGGTGACCCCCCGCGCCGAGGCGATGCACATCGCGATCCGCGAGATCCTCGTCCGGATCGAGGCGACGATCGACACCCAGCCCGACTTCGACCCGACCGGGTCCAGCCGCAGCTTCAACGTGCTCGTCTCCGACTACTCGTTGCGCGTGCTGATCCCGCTGGTGCTGGCCGAGATGGAACGGCAGGGCGCGCGCGTCGGCCTCAACCTTCTGATGCAGAGCAACACGCCCCACACGATGCTCGAGCGGGGCGACGCCGACCTGCTGGTCAGCCCGGATGTCTTCACCTCGCCCGACCATCCTTCGCAGCTGTTGTTCGAGGATGTCTATGTCGTGATCGCCTGCGCCCGCGGCCCCCATGCGGATGCCGAGATGGACCTCGACCGCTACAGCAGCGCCCGCCACGTGGTCATGGTGCCCCCGAACGTCAGCGGCATGTCCGCCCCTGTCGAGGAACGCTATCTCAAGGCGCTGGACATCTCGCGGCAGGTGGACATGACGACCTTCTCCTTCGCCTCGCTGCCGCATCTGGTGGCCGGAACCGGGCGCATCGCCACGGTGCATCGCCTGTTGGCCGACAACAGCGGCATCGGCTCGGAGATCGTGAAATTCCCGCTGCCCTTCGAGATGCCGCGCTTTCGCCAGATGATGCAATGGCACAGCTACCGCAACCAGGATCCCGGCATCGGCTGGTTGCGAAACCTGTTCTCGACCGCCGGGGCGCAGCTTGCGTTGTATTGACAAGATCAATTCGGAAAATCTCATCTTTCCATTTTTGTGATGCACCCTCTTGGCCTAGGGTCCGCCAAGGGAACGAGGGAGGACGCAGGTGCAGCGCAAGGTGCTGATCGTCGGCGGGGGTATCGGTGGGCTGACGGCCGCCATCGCGCTCTGCCGCAAGGGGTTCGTGGTCGAGATCGTGGAACGCGATCCGGAATGGTCGGTCTATGGTGTCGGCATCATCCAGCAGATGAACGTGGTGCGTGCCATGAAGGAGATCGGCGTCCTCGACGCCTATCTGTCCAGGGCGCGCGGCTTTGACCGCACGACGATCTTCGTGGGGCCGGGCGGTGCGAAGGAAGCCTCCTTCGATACGCCGAAGCTGGCGGGGCCGGACTACCCCTCCAACGCGGGCATCCGTCGCAAGGACCTGCAGCAGGTTCTGGGCGATGCGGCAAGGGCCGCCGGGGTCACGATCCGGCTGGGCGTCACGGTCGAGGCGATGGCCGATGACGGCGCTGGCGTCGATGTGACCCTGTCGGATGGCAGCGCGGCCCGCTTCGACATCGTGGTGGGGGCCGATGGCATCTATTCTCGCACGCGCGCGGCGATCCTGCCCGATGCGCCCCGGCCCCGCTACACCGGGCAATGGGTCTGGCGCTACAACCTGCCGTTGCCGGCCGATCTGGATGGCATCCACATCTTCGCCGGTCCCTGCAACGCGGGGCTTGTGCCGATCACGGACGCGCTGATGTATCTCTTCCTCGTCAGCGAGGAGCCCGAGGGCCATTTCCAGCCGGTCGAGGGCGCCGCCGCCGCCATGCGCTCGCGCGCCAGGATGCCCGCGCCCCAACTCGTGCCGCATCTGGAGGCGATCACCGAGGATGCGGGCGTGGTGGCCCGGCCCATCGAGGCGGTGTTCCTGGAACACGAACCCTGGCACGTGGGCCGCGTGGTGCTGATCGGGGATGCGGTCCATGCCTCGTCCCCGCATCTGGCGCAGGGCGCGGGAATGGCGATCGAGGATGCCCTCGTGCTGGCCGAGGAACTGGCCCGCCACGCCGCGCCGGAAGACGCCTTCGCCGCCTATCGCGCACGGCGGTTCGAGCGGGTGCGGCACGTCGCGCTCAACTCGCTGAAGGTCGGCGAGATGCAGATGGGCCTGATCCCGCCCTTCGACGTGGGCGCGCTGACGGGCCAGACGATCCGCATGATGGCAGGGCCGATCTGACATGGCGCGCCGCCTGATCGACCTGTCCGTCACGCTCGACGACCGCATTCCCGCCGACCCGCCCGGCCTTGGCCCCGTGATCCGCTACAGCGCCCATGACGAGGGCGCGCGGGATTTCGAGCGCCTCTTCGGCATGCCCGTCGCCCGCCAGCTCGAGGGCAAGGGCGCGGCGGTGGAGCGGGTCGAGATGACCACCCACAACGGCACCCACATGGATGCGCCCTGGCATTACCACCCGACGATGAACGGCGGCGAACGGGCGATCACCATCGACGAGGTGCCGCTCGAGTGGTGCATGGGGCCGGGCGTCAGGCTCGATTTCCGGCACCTGCCGGACGGCCATGTCGTGACGGTGGACGAGGTTCGGGCGGAGCTGGCGCGCATCGGCCATGACCTGCGGCCCGGCGACATCGTGCTGGTCAACACCGCTGCGGGCGCGCGCTACGGCCAGCCCGGCTATGTCGCGGCGGGCTGCGGGATGGGGCGCGCGGCGACGCTGTGGCTTGCCGAACGCGGCATGCGCGTCTGCGGCACCGACGCCTGGAGCTGGGACGCGCCGCTGATGGCCCAGATGGCGCGCGTGCGCGAAACCGGCGACGACAGCCTGTTCTGGGAAGGCCACAAGGCCGGCGCGGACTGCGTCTATTGCCACATGGAGAAGCTTGCGAACCTCGACCAACTGCCCGGCACCGGCTTCGAGGTGATGGCCTTTCCGGTCAAGGTCGCGGGCGGATCGGCGGGCTGGTGCCGCCCGGTCGCGCTGATCGACGAAGAGTGACGAAAGACGCGGCGGCTTCGTCCGCGCGGGGAGGAACGCCATGCAACCTTCGGTGGAGGCCCTGTCCTCGCCCATGATGGTCCGTGTCCGCAAGGCGACGGGCGTGATCGCCATGATGGCGATCGGTGCGGCGCTTTTGGGTGCGCTGGTCATCGTGGGGGACGTGCTGGCGCGCTGGCTGTTCTCGACCTCGATCTTCGCGCTGAACGAGATCATCTCGATGGTCTTCGCCATCGCCGTGGCCTTCACCCTGCCCGCGGGGGCCGCCCAGCGGGTCAATCTCAGGATCGACCTCTTGGCCCATCTGACCGGCCCGCGGCTGACGGCCTGGCTGCGGCTTGGCGGATCGGTCCTGCTGCTGCTGTTCTTCGGGCTGCTCGCCTGGCGGCTCTTCGGCCTGTCCTTCCGCTACTGGGACACGGGCCGCGCCTCGGCGCTGCTGCAGATGCAGCTTGCGCCCACCTATCTCGCGATCAGCGCCGGGCTTGCGGCCGCGGCCCTCGTGCAGGTCTTCATGATCGCCGAGGATATCGCGGCCCTGCGCGCCGAGCGGGGCACCGCGCGGTCGCATCCCGTGGTGCTGGTGCTGGTGGCGCTTTTCCTTGCCGGGGTGGTCGGGATCGGCGGCTGGATCCTTCTCGATTTCGACGGGTTCGCGGAATTCTCGCTGTTGCGGCCCGGCCTCGCGGCGGGGATCGCATTTGCGATGATGTGGGTCGCGGTGCTGGTGCAGATGCCGTTGGCCGCAGCGACGGCGCTTGTGGGCGTCGTGGGGGCGACCGGCATGTTGGGAGCGGGGGCCGCGCTCAACACGTTCGCGGGGGATACGGGCGATTTCCTGCGCAACGAGCAGGTGGCGACCCTGCCGATGTTCCTCATCATGGGGGCCTTCGCCGTGGTGGCGGGCGTCTCGGACGACCTCTTCCGCCTCGGCCATGCGCTGTTGGGGCGGTTCCGCGGCGGGCTGGCCTATGCGACCGTGCTGGGCTGCGCCGGGTTCGGGGCGGTGTCGGGCAATTCCATCGCCACCTCGGCCACCTTCGGGCGCATGGCGCTGCCCGCGATGGCGCGGTCGGGCTATGCGCCGGGGCTGGCGACGGGCAGCGTCGCGGCGGGCGGCACGCTGGGGGCGCTGGTGCCGCCCTCGGGGGTGCTGGTGCTCTTCGCGCTTCTGACCGAAAGCTCCATCGGCGCGCTCTTCGTGGCCGCGATGATCCCGGCGCTTCTGGCCGTGGTCCTTTACTTCGGGGCGATCTTCGCCACCATCCGCCTGAACCCCGAGGCCGCCCCCGCGGCCGAACCGGTCCGTCCCGGCGACACGCTGGCCGCGCTCCGCGGCTCGCTTCCGGTGGTGGCGATGTTCGGCGTCGTCATCGGCGGGCTTTACGGCGGCATCTTCACCGCGACCGAAAGCGCCGCGGTGGGCGCGGTCAGCGCGGTCGTTCTGGCGGTGATGCGCGGCAAGCTGACCCGGCAGAGCATGCTCGCCGTCTTTTCCGAGACCACGGCGACCACGGCGATGATCTACGCGCTGATCTTCGGCGGTCTGATGTTCGCCTTCTTCATCAACCTCGGCGGCATCCCCGACATGATGAGCGCCTGGGTCGCCTCGATCGACGCGCGGCCCATCGTGGTGCTGATCGTGCTGATCCTCGTCTACCTGCTGCTCGGCTCGGTCATGGACAGTTTCGCGGTGATGATCATCACGGTCCCCGTGATCACCCCCATCGTGCTGGCGATGGGCTATGACATCCTGTTCTGGGGCATCCTGATGCTGATGGTGGTCGAGATCGGCATGATCTCGCCCCCGTTCGGGATGAACCTGTTCATCCTGAAAAGCATCGACCGCGACGTGCGGCTGGGCACGGTGATGCGCGGGGTGTTGCCCTTCGTCGCCGTGGATCTCGTGAAGGTGGCGCTTCTGGTCGCCTTCCCGGTGCTGTCGCTCTGGTTGCCCTCGACGATGTAGCACGGCGTAGCGCGCCAGGAAAAGGGCCGGTCGGATCGCTCCGACCGGCCCTTTCCCGTTGCTGACGGGGGCGCTCAGTTCTCGCCCAGCTCCGCCCGCGCTTCGGCCATGGCCTCCTGCCAGCGTGCCAGAAGCTCGGCCCCGCCCTCGACCCGCTCGGCGAAGCCGCCGAAGACGGCCTGGGCGATATCGCCCTGCAGCATGGCCATGTCCTCGGGCGAGATGTCGATGACCGTGTGACCGGGCTGGGCTTCGACCATCGCGCGGCCCTCGTTGTCCCAGGCATCCATGATCGCGCCGACCTCGCGCGTCACGTCGCAGCCGGAATTCGCCTCGAGCACGGCGCGCGCCTCGGGCGTCAGCGCGTCCCAGCGCGCCCGCGACATGAAGAGCATCCCCGTCGCCCCGCCCATCGGCAGCGCCATGTGCGCCGTCGTCACCTCGTGCAGGTTGAAGGCGGGGAAGGCGGTGAAGGGGATCATGTTGCCATCGGCGGTGCCCAGTTGCAGCGCCTGGTAATGATCGTAGATCGGGGTGGAGAGCGGCGTGCCGCCAAGGCCGGTCACCACGGCGGCGGCGGTCGGGCTTCCGACCATGATCTTGCGCCCGGCGATGTCGGAGACCGAGGACAGCCCGCCCCCGTTCACATGCAGCGAGGATTGCGGGAAGGGCACGAAGAAGAGCGGCACGACATCCGCGAACTCGTCGCCGAAGGCGCCCTCTTCGTAGAGCCGGCACATGGCGATCGCCGCGGCCTCGGCCGAGCCTTCGACGAAAGGCACCGAGGTCACCAGCGAGCGCGGGAAGCGACCGGGCTGGAAGACCAGCATCCCGAAGGCGATCTGCACCACGTCATCTGTGACGCGGTCCACGTAATTCTCGTTGTTCACGAGCATCTGGCCATGACGGACCACCAGCTCGATGGCGCCCTCGCCCTGCTCCGAGACGCGCTCGGCCCAGGGCAGGATGACCCGCAGGTTCATCGGATGGATCGGCACGTTGCCTGTTCCCACCATCAGGCGCTCCGGTTCGGCAGACGCCGAAATCGGCGCGAGCGCCGTGGTCGCGGCCAGAAGCAGGCCGAGCGAAAGCTGTCTCACGTTCTCCTCCCATTTGATCTGAATGCCGACGGACGTTAGGGCTGTGCCAAGCCTTCACAAAGCAGATTTGTTAAATCCGAAGCATCGATCCCATGAATGCATGGGCCGCGGAACATATTCACAATGCCAATGCTTTGTATCCGATTTATCTGTTTTGGAAATGACATGAAAATCCATAGCGTCCGGCCGGCAACGGTGGGCGCGGCGGGTTGACTGCCGTGACTCCGTCCCGATGCGACCTTTTCGAAACGGGAGGACCAGCGAAATGAGACAGACTTTTCTTGCAATGGGCGCCCTTGTGCTTGCGGGTGGCGCGGCCTCGGCCCAGGACTTCAACTTTTCCGTCACCAATCTCCGCGAGGAGGCGGATCACTACATGGCGCCCATCGTCATCGTCGATGACGCGATGGCCGAGCCTTTCCTCTTCGCGGACGGCTATCTGACCGAGGATTTCATCGGCGCGGTGCTCCAGGGCGACCCGCGTCCCCTCAATGCCCGGATCGGAGCCGGCTATGCCGGTCCGGTGCTTGGCAACCGCAACGGTGAAGGGCCGCACATCGCTGCCGGCGAAACCGCGGCCGCCGACTACTTCATCACCTCGGAGCGCCTTCGCTTCTATGCCAAGGGCGGTTATTCCGAAGGCGAAGACACCGTGATCACCGGCACCTGGGACGTGACGCCCGAAGGGGGAGAGATCCTGCTCGATCTCTACGACATCGGCCATGACGAAGGGCGCCGCGAACTCGTCGTCGTGCGCGAGGGCGTCGTTCGTCTCGTGATTACCCCGAACTGAGCGGGTGAAAGGGTCTGCGACGGCCCGGTCACTTGGCCGCCGCAGACCTCCTGCCGGATCTTTCGCCGGACGCGGTTGCCGGGCGCGCGCCGATAGGTTCCGTTCACGATCGCCAGGAACGAAGGTCCTTGCCTCGGGCCGAGCGTCCGGTGCCGCCGTCCCACCCCGGGGTCGCGCAGGGCCCCGATCAGGCCCCGGATCGTCGCTCAGAACAGCGTTCCACCTGCCAGCCCGCCAAGCATGAAGAAGACGGCAGCCAGTGCGGCCGGCGCATTTCGCACACGCTCCGAAAGGGCCGGTTTGCCGACTTCGACAGGGTTCGACCGTGCAAGAGACCTTATCTGACGCTCGATCTCGGCGAGGTGGTGGCGGTGCGTCTCGGGGTTAATGTCGAACATGATCGTCTCCGTGGCTTGGTGGTTTCGATGAATTGAGGCTACGTTGCCTGCGTGAACGCCGCGTCGGCCACTTCGCGAAGGAACCGTGAAAAGTGGATTTACGTGCAGACGACGTCTTGACCTTGCGGTTGCTTGGCCCGTTCGCCCTCGACGGGGCGAGTGCCGCCGTGCAATCGATCCCGAAGAAGGCACAGGCGATGTTGGCGTACCTCGCCCGGAGATCCGGGGTGCCGGTTCCCCGAGAGACGCTTACGGCGCTGCTCTGGTCCGACAGCGGGGACGAGCAGGCGCGGGCCAGCCTTCGGACGGCGCTGTCCAGCCTGAGAAGATACCTGGAGGAACAGGGCGCCTCGCTGGAAGCCAGCCATGCGGGTGTCCGTCTCGACAAGGACCGGATCACGACCGACACCGACGCATTCCTGGAGCTTGCAAGGCATGGAAAGACCGTCGACGACCTTACCCGGGCGGCAGAGCTCTACGCGGGTACATTCATGGAAGGCTGCGGTGCCGTCACACCGGAATTCGACCAGTGGGCCGAAGCCGAACGCGGAAGCCTGCGGTCGCAGTTCATGTCCACGCTCCTGCGTCTCTGCGATGCCCAGGCGGAGGCCGGTGATACGGAGGGCGCGATCGCGACGGCCCAGAGACTGCTGGCCGAAGACCCCCTGCAGGAGCATGTCCATCGGCGTCTCATCGCGGCATTCAAGCAACAAAGACGGTATGATGCCGCTCTGAAACAGTTCGACCGGTTGCGCGCCTTGCTGTCCGAGGAACTCGGCGTGCAGCCGGAGCCCCCGACCATGGACCTGATCCGCGAGGTGCGGCGCGCCCGTTCCGGGACCGAGGCACCCGCTCCGGCGCGCCAGGCGCCTCGGCAACCCGAGACCTCTGTTCCTGCCCGTCCGGAGGCACCCGGACGACCGTCGATCGCGGTTCTCCCGTTCCGGACGCTGAGCAGGGATGCGGAGGCCGGTTTCTTCGGCGACGGGATCGCGGAGGACGTCATCGTCGAACTTGCCCGCAATTCCGATCTTCTCGTGGTCTCGCGCCAGTCATCGTTTCAGTTCAGCGAGGAACAGGATCTGCCGGAAGAGATCGGCGACAAGCTGGGCGTGCGGTTTCTGCTGGGTGGCTCGGTGCGCGTCGCGGGCCAGAAGCTCAGGGTCACGACCCATCTCGTCCGCTGCTCCGACCAGCGTGAATTGTGGGCCGAACGGTACGATCGCGATGTCGAGGACATCTTCGAGATCCAGGCCGAGATCGCGCGCAGCGTGACCGGCGCGGTCGTCGGTCGCATCGTGGATACCGAAGCCAGGGCGGCGCTGGCTGCCCCGCGCGAGAGCCTTGAGGGGTTCGCCCTCGTGATGCGCGGGTTGCGCCATATGAACATCCCCGAGCCCGGCGAGTTCGAGCAGGCCCTCGACTGTTTCGCGACCGCAACGGAAGTGGCGCCGCAGAATGCGCGAGCCTGGGCGCTTCTCGCTCTGACCAAGCTCTACCGGCGCTGGTATTTCCGGATCGAGGACGACGTCTCCGACCTGATCTCGCTTGGCGAACGTGCGGTGGAGCTGGACCCCAGAGAGCCGCGCGCACATTGCCTTCTTGGCATGGCGCGGATGATGGAACGGGATTTCGACCGGGCCGCGCATCATTTCGAGGCCGGACTGGTTTCGAACCCGAATGACGATCTGCTCCTGACCGAGTACGGGCGTTTCCTGATGTATGACGACAGGCCCGAGGAGGGCCTGCAGCGCATTCGCGAGGGCATGCGCCTCAATCCCTATCACCCGAACTGGTACTGGGGAATGCAGGGCAGGTGCCTGCACACGCTGGGCCGCTTCGCAGAGGCGCGGGACGCCTTTCTCCGGATGCGCAACCCGCCGTTCTACACCTACGCCTATCTTGCAGCCTGCCACGTGGCGCTGGGAGACCAGGAAGCCGCCGATGCAGCTCATGCATCGCTCTACCGTCTCAGGCCCGATTTCGACATGGAGGCCTTCCGGAGCATCTTTCCCTACCGGAATCCCGAGACCGCCGACCGGTTCTGGGCCACCATCGTGGCCGCCGGACTGGATCGACCGCCGCGCGAGGTGGACGCGCGCCCGCAGGGCCGGCCTTGACACGGTTGACGTCGAAACCCGCCCTGCAAGGGGATTGCAGGCCCGGCGACGTGGGCCGTGGTGCCGCGCCGGGCATGTCCGGACCTCGGCGACCAGGGCGCGACCTGCGCCGTCCGCACAAACGACCGGGAGCGGTCAATGTCCGGATCGGGACGAACCGCCCGGCGTGAAAAGGTCGGCCACATGTCAAGATCCGGGACGGCGCCCCGGTCTCATGGCAACAGCATGCCCCGGATCATGAAGAAGAACATCGCCGCGATGCAGGCGGCCAGCGGGACGGTGATGACCCATGCCGCGGCGATCCGGAACAGGAGGTTCCGCTTCACCAGTTCGATCCGGTGCACGCGGCCGAGCCCCCGGCGCTCACTCTTGCCGAGCAGCCGGTCGGAGGCGGCCTGCGCCTTCATCTCGCGCAGCATGGCCCCTTTCGTGGCGACATCGGCCGCTTCGAAACGTGCCAGAAACGCTTCGACCGCTTCGGGTTCGGTGTCGACATGGTGGTCGCGGATGTCGTCCAGCATCCGCGCGTAGCTCGACTTTATGTATTCGCGCAGGAAGCCGACGCCGAAGACGCCGCCCACGGCGATGTGCGTGGAACTGACCGGAAGGCCAAGCTGCGAAGCGACGATCACGGTGATCGACGCGGCCATCGCGATGCAGAAGGCGCGCATCTTGTCCAGTTCGGTGATCTCGCTGCCGACGGTGCGGATGAGCTTGGGCCCGTAGAGCGCGAGCCCGAGCGCGATGCCGATTGCGCCGACCGCCATGACCCAATGCGGAATCGAGGCCGTCGAGGTGATGCCGCCATCGGCAATCGCCTCGTTGATCCCGGCGAGCGGCCCCACGGCATTCGCCACGTCGTTTGCGCCATGCGCAAAACTCAGGAGCGCGGCCGCGAAGATCAGGGGCACGGTGAACAGATCGTTGACGCTGGACTTCGTGTTCTCGAGCTTCGCCGTCATCCGCGCGGTGTAGGGCCGCATGATCACGTAGACGATTGCAGCGACGCCAAGGCCGACCAGTACCGCCGTGGGGAAGCCGATCGCGATGATCTTCGTCAGCCCCTTCAGCATGAGGTAGGTGGCGAAGGCCCAGGCCATCAAGGCGACAAGTACCGGCACCATGCGGGTCGCCGCGCCCAGGACATCCGCCTTGTAGGTGATGGTTCGCTTGATGACGAACAGGAAGAAGGCGGCGATCGCACCGCCGAGCACCGGAGAGATGACCCAACTCGCGGCGATCTGGCCCACCACGGACCAGTTCGCGATGCCCCAGCCGGCGGCGGCGATCCCGGCACCCAGAACGCCGCCGACGATGGAATGCGTGGTGGAGACCGGCGCGCCGATGGCTGTGGCGAAGTTGAGCCAGACGGCGGCGGCCAGGAGTGCCGCGATCATGAGCCAGATGAAGGTGTCTCGGTCGGCCACGAGATCGGGATTGATGATGCCGCTCTTTATGGTGCCGACGACGTCCCCCCCGGCGATCAGCGCGCCCCCGGCCTCGAAGAACGCGGCGATCACGATCGCACCGGTCAAGGTGATGGCTTGGGACCCGACCGCGGGTCCGACGTTGTTGGCGACGTCGTTCGCGCCGATGTTCATGGCCATGTAGCCGCCGATCATCGCGGCCACGACCAACAGGATCCCGTCGATCCCGCCATCGGTCCGCACGATCGTGAACAGCATGATGCCGACGATGAAGATCAACGCGGTCCCGAACCTGAAAAGCTCGTCCCTGTTGACCTGGATCGCCGATTCCACCCGCTCGGTCCTAAGCATCCCCGTCCTCCCCCACGCGTCCAGCAATGCTCCCATGGTTTTCATACGGCCCTCTGCGGCCATGATCGAGATCAAGACAAGACCGACGCCGGTGCATTATCACCGATCGGGCGCGCCCATCGGTCAGGCGGGGAGCGCCGCGGTAGACGCGGCCCTATCGCCGCGATGCGCTTCGCGGTCTGCGCGCGGCACGGTGGAGCCCTAGGAATGACGAGGTACCTGGTTCCGGTCGCGATCGGTGTTCTGATCCTCGCCTTCTGGTTCAGTCCGGATGCGCAGGAGATTGCCGCCGGTGTCGCCATATTCCTCTTCGGCATGCTGATGCTCGAGGACGGGTTCCGGCAATTCGGCGGCGGCGTGCTCGAACATGCGCTGGAGCGTGCCACGGCCTCGACCTGGCGCGCGCTCGGCTTCGGGATCGTCTCGACGACGCTGTTGCAGTCCAGCTCGCTGGTCTCGGTCATCACCATCTCGTTCCTGAGCGCCGGGCTGATCTCGCTGGTGGGCGGCGTCGGCATCATCTTCGGCGCCAACATCGGGACGACGACCGGGGCCTGGTTGGTTGCCGGATTGGGGCTCAAGGTGGACATCGCGTCCTATGCGATGCCGATGATCGCGGTCAGCATCGTGCTGGTGTTCCAGAAGGCGAAGGCGCTGCGCGGGATCGGCTACGCGCTCGGCGGGCTCGGGTTCCTCTTTCTCGGCATCCACCACATGAAAGTGGGGTTCGACGCCTTCAAGGAACAGATCGACCTGGCGCGCTTCGCGTTGCCGGGGCTGGTCGGCCTGGTGGTCTACTCGCTGATCGGCATGGTCGCGACGATCATCATGCAATCGAGCCACGCGACGATGGTGCTGATCCTGACCGCTCTCGCGGCCAGCCAGATCACCTACGAGAATGCCCTCGCGCTGGCCATCGGCGCGAATATCGGTACCACGATCACAGCGATCCTCGGCGCCCTCGGCGCGAACTTCCAGGGCCGGCGGCTTGCGCTTGCGCATGTGATCTTCAACCTCGCCACGGCCGGCGTGGCGCTGGTCTTCATCGAACCCCTGCGTGACGCCGTGGACCGGATCAGCGCCGTCGCGGGCATCGCGCCGGATGATTTCGCGCTGAAGCTCGCCGTGTTCCACACGGTCTTCAACGTGCTCGGCGTCGTCCTGATGCTGCCGGTGCTGCCGCGGCTCATCTTCATCCTGGAGCGTTGGATCGCCGAACCTTCGCCGGACGTGAGCCGGCCGCATTTCCTCAACGAGGCGGTCGACGAGTTTCCCCAGACGATCGAGATTGCCCTGCGCAAGGAGGTTCTGCACCTCTACGAGAATGCGGCCGAGGTGATCCTGCACGGCCTGAACCTGCACAGGCAGGACATCTTCGAGTCCGAGAACATCGCGGAGACCGTCCGGAAGAGCCGTGCGGCCGTCGAACTCGATATCGACGAACGCTACGAGCACAGGGTCAAGACGCTCTATTCCGCAATCGTGGAGTTCACCACGCGCGCGGGCGACAAGCGGCTGCCGCCGGAGATTGCCGACCGTGTCTATGCCCTTCGTGAAGTTGCATCCGATATCGTGCAGACGGTGAAGTCGGTGAAACACCTGCGGAAGAACATCCTTCGCTATACCACGCGACGGCAGGGTGCGGTGACCGAGCTTTACGATGGCCTGCGGACCGAGATCGCGCGCATTGCCGTGGAAATCCAGAAGCTCGGACTCCTGCCTCCCGAGGAGCGCAGCGCGCTCTGGCTGGACCAGGAGCGGGTGCAGATCGAAGAAGACGCGCGGTCAACCGTCAAGCGGGTCGATGCCCTGATCCGTACGGGCGAGCTGAAGCCCGCCTCGGCGACTTCGTTTCTCAATGATTCCGGCTATGCCTATGCCGCGATGCGCAGCCTGATCGATGCCGCGCGCAGCTATTTCATCGAGCGCGACAGCGCGATGGCCGAGGTCGAGAAGCTGCTCACGCTGGATGAGGACGAACTGGTCGATGCGGCCGGCGCGACGGGCAGGCGCGCGGCGCGGACACCTTGAGGATCAAAGAGACGTCATGAAACCCGGATAGTGTCGACGGGGCATGGCAATGACGGAGTCGCGGAGATGGGCCTGAAGAAGCTTGCGGACAAGGTGGTGGATTACAATGAGCGCCTGGAACAGGGCAAGGCGAAGAAGATCAAGCCTGCCCATGTTCGGAAGGTCCTGGAAAAGCTGCGCAAGAACACCGTCCGACTCGAGGCCGAGATCGCCGCCGAGGACCGCAGCGAGAAGAAGGCCCGCCTGAAACGAAAGCTCCGGACCGCACGAGAACTTGTCGAGCGCGCCGAGTGGCTTCTGGATCAGATCGACTGAGGCACGGGTCGCCTCTCTCCGGCGCCGTGCCGATGGAGGGCGCAGGGTCCTTCGATTGCGAGGGAGCCACGCCACCGCCCGGATGGGTCACGATCGGGCCGGGTCCATGCCCGCCCACTGCGCTGCACCTTCGGCGAAGGTGAGACAGGTCGCATCGGCCCCCTTGAGCGCGCTCAGTAGGGACGGTCGGCCGTGGTCGGATCGATGACGCGCACAACCTCGGTGATGGTGTTTGCAGGAAAGCCCGACAATTCCGCATGTTTGCGAATGGCGTCCTCATCCTCGGCGAGATAGATGCAGAAGGTCTTTTCCGCGGTAACGTAGGATTGGATCCATTGAACCCTCGGCGCGAGCTTGCCGAGAGCTTCGTTCGACGTCCTGGCAGCGCCGCCGATCTCTTCGTCGTTCAACCCGCCGATGCCGGGAACGTTCCTTTCAATGACGAATTTCTTCACGTTCGTGCCCCCCTTTGAAGCGGTCAGCGTCAATCGCTGACATGTTCAATTTATCAGAAAAGTCCCATTTCCCCAAATTTCGAGGCGTGCCGGTGCGGCTGGCCATGGTCCCTCCGGGGCTCGGAACGGCCGTTCGCCACGACACGCCGCCGGCGTGTTCCGCCACCGCAGCCAGCCACACCGCGGGGAGAGAGCGGCGCGGGCCGGGCGTCGTCTTTCACCGCGGCAAGACCTTGGCGTTCCGTCTGCGCCGTGGTCCTATCCTGCGTCCGGCACCGGGAGGGACCATGTCTGCGATCGAACTGGCCGAAACGACCTTGATGCGCATCGAGCGCGATGAAGATGCCCTGCACGCCTACGCGTGGCTCGATCGGGACGCGGTGATGGCCGAGGCGCGCCGGCTTGACAGCCAGGGGCTGCATGGCCCTTTGAGCGGGCACACCGTCGCGGTCAAGGACATCTTCGACACGGCCGACATGCCCACGGGATGCGGCTCGCCGATCCACGCCGGGCGGCGACCGGCCAAGGATGCGGCCGCCGTGGCCGCGATCCGGGCGGCGTGCGGGCTCGTCGTCGGCAAGTCCGTCACGACGGAGTTCGCCCAGTTCCCGCCGGCAGCGACCCGCAATCCGCACAACCTTGCGCACAGCCCCGGCGGATCGTCGAGCGGGTCGGCCGCCACCGTGGCCGCCGGGGGCGCCAGCCTGGCCACCGGGACGCAGACGGCGGGCTCGATCATCAGACCGGCCGCGTTCTGCGGCATCGTCGGCTACAAGCCGAGCTTCGCCGTGATCAGCCGCAACGGGCTGTCGCTGATCTCGGAGACCCTGGACACGATCGGAGGCTTCGCGCGCACCGTCTCCGAGGTGGCGCTCTTCGTCGGTGTCATGGCGGGGCGGGGCGATCTCGTCACGCCGCTGGTGCCGAGGGCCCCGCGCCTCGCTCTCTGGGAGACGCCCGATGAGGGCGATGCCGACCCTCATGCCGTGGCGGAACTGCATCGGGTGGCGCAAGTCGCGGCCTCCGCGGGCGCCGTGGTCGAACCGTTGCCCGCCGCCGCGCCCTGGAACGGCCTTCTCGAGGCGCAGAAGGTCATCATGGCCTGGGAGGGCGTGCGGGCTCTTGCCTTCGAGCGGTGCTTTCACCGCGACCTGCTCAGTGCTCCGCTGCGCGCCTATCTCGACGAGGCCGCGCTGACATCGCCCGAGGCCTACCTTGCGGCGCTTCACACCCGCCGGACCCTTGGGGCGGAGTTGAGCGCCGCCATGGAGCCCTTCGATGCGGTCCTGACCCTCAGCGCGCGCGGCGAGGCCCCGCTTGCCGAGACGGGCACGGGCGATCCGCAGTTCAACCGGGTCTGGACGCTGCTCGGCGGTCCGGCCCTGCATCTGCCGACGGCGCGGGGGCCGCTCGGCTTGCCGATCGGCGTGCAACTTGTCGCGACCCCGGGGCGCGATCCCGGTCTGCTTGGCGCGGCACTCTGGCTGGAGTCGGTGCTCGGCTGACGGGACGCGGCGCGGGTTCCTGCGGGCGCACCGGGCGACGCTCGTGAGGGCGCGCCTGTCCTCGTCCGGCGGGCGCTGCGCAGAGCGTGGATGGCGCGCCTCCAGCCTCGGCCCATGAAACGGGTCGGCCGCCCCGACCGGCCACGCGCCCGGACGGGCCGCATGGGGCTTGACCTTCCATCTGTTTCTTCCTCCAGTCGGGACATGCCTGACCGTCAGACTTCGGGGCCCTTCATGCGAGCCACCGCCGTGACCTCCGACCTCCGGGTCGCGCCATGATGCGCCTTGCGCCCGCGGACCTGCGCCGCTTCGTCGGCGACTGCTACATGGCCATGGGCATGGCCGAGGACCGCGCGGCGCTGGTCGCCGACAGCCTGGTGCAGGCCGATCTCTGGGGCCATGCCTCGCACGGGGTGATGCGGACCTTCTGGTACGCGGCCCGGATCGCCTCGGGCGCCACGCGGATCGACGCGCCGGTCACCGTCGAAGGCGGGCTGGGCGCGGTCACGCTGCTCGACGCGAATGACGGCATCGGACAGGTCGCAGCTCAGGAGGCGATGGAGCGCGCCATCGCGGCGGCCCGTGTCCACGGCATCGGCGCGGTCTCCGTGCGTAACTCGGGCCATTTCGGCACGGCGATGTATTTCACCCGGCAGGCCGCGGCCGCGGGATGCGTCGGCTTTCTCAGCACCAACGCCAGCCCCGCCATGGCCCCCTGGGGCGGCCGCGAGAAACGCGTGGGCAACAACCCCTGGTCCTGGGCTGCGCCCGCCGCGCGGCATCCGCCGATGGTGCTCGACATCGCCAACACCGCCGTGGCGCGCGGCAAGCTCTACGCCGCCAAGGCCCGCGGCGAGGCGATCCCGCAAGGCTGGGCCATCGACGCGCAGGGCGTGGCGACGACCGATCCGGCCGACGGCATCGCGGGCACGATCCTGCCCATGGCGGGGCACAAGGGCTATGCGATCTCGATGATCATGGACATGCTGTCCGGGGTTCTCTCCGGCAGCGGCTTCGGCCCGGCGATCACCGGCCCCTACATGCCCGAGGGGCGGAGCGGGGTGGGTCACCTCGCCATCGCCATCAACATCGCCGCGGTGCGCCCGCTCGCCGAGTTCGAGGCGGACATGGAGGCGCTGATCGCGTCGCTGAAATCCGCCCCCCGGGGCGAGGGGGTGGAGGAAATCTTTTACCCCGGCGAGATCGAGGCGCGGTCCGAGGCAAGGGCGCTTGCCGAGGGCATCGCGCTTCCCGCCGACGTGGTGACGGACCTGACGGAGCAGGGCGCGGCACTGGGCGTCCGGTTCCCGGCCTGACGCGCCGGTTCTCGCCGTCAGCCCAGCAGTCCGCCCTCCGCGGCAAGCGTCTGGCTCAGCGCCACACCGCTTTGCCCGAGCCGCCGCATGGCGAGAATGAGCCGAAGGGCCTGCTCCGCCGCGTCCTCCACGCCCGTGCCGGCCTCGCGGATGTTCGAGATGCAGTTGCGCGCGCTGTCGGGCGTCTGTGGCCCGGGCCGGTGCGTGATGTAGACCCCGAGGCTGTCCGAGGCCGAGAGGCCCGGACGTTCCCCCAGCGCCATCACCACGCACTCGGCCCCCATCGCCTGCGCGATGCCGTCGCCAAGCGCCACCCGCGCCTGCCGGGCAAGGATCACCGGACCCGTGCGCAGCCCCTCGGCCTGCAGGCGGGCGGCAAGGGCGGTGACAAAGGCCACGCCGTTCAGATGCACCGCCGTCGCCGACAGCCCGTCGCCCAGCACCAGCGCCACGTCGAGGCCGCCCACGGGGCGGGGCAGGGCGGC
>WVSO01000027.1 GCA_015689745.1 Rhodobacterales bacterium HKCCSP123
GGATCACCGCGCGGTCGGTCGCGTGCCCCTTGCCGGTGAAGGCGAGCGAGCCGTGCATCGATCACCTGCTGTGTGGAACCCGCCCGCCGCGTGCCATGTCGGTCGCGCGCAAGCACCTCGGCTGGTACATGGACGAGGCCGGGACCGGTGCCGTGCTGCGCCGGCGCATCCTGACCTCGCGCGATCCCGCCGAGGTCATCGCGCTCCTGCCCGAGGCGCTGAGCGTCCCGGCCCAGAGGGA
Organism: Rhodobacterales bacterium HKCCSP123; assembly: GCA_015689745.1. Classification (GTDB taxonomy): domain Bacteria; phylum Pseudomonadota; class Alphaproteobacteria; order Rhodobacterales; family Rhodobacteraceae; genus Roseicyclus. The sequence goes on from WVSO01000027.1 coordinate 242, forward strand.
TGCGGCATGACCCAGGTGACCTCGAGCCTCTGGGCCTCGCTGCCCATTCCTGCGCTGATCTGCGACGCCGAGGACCGGATCATCGACGTGAACCCTGCCGCCGAGACCTTTCTCAATGCCTCGAGGAAGGGGCTCGACGGCAGCCCGATCTGGGACAAGATCTTTGTCGATGCGCCGCTCGAGGAGGCCTTTGCCCGTGTTCGCGACGGGGCCGCGCCGCTGTTCGTGAACGCGGTCGATGTGGGCACCGGAAACCGCAAGCCGGCCTCCTGCGACGTGCAGATCGCGCCGCTTGCGGACAAGCCCGACCATGTCCTCGTGCTGCTCGAGAATCGCGAGCTTGCAGGGCGCTTCGACAGGGCGATGTCGTCGAAGACGGCGGCGAAATCGGCCATCGGCATGGCCGAGATGCTGGCCCACGAGATCAAGAATCCCCTGGCGGGCATCACCGGCGCGGCGCAGCTCATCTCGATGAACGCCAGCGGCGAGGACCGCGAGCTGACCGACCTCATCGTCGAGGAGACGCGGCGCATCCTCAAGCTGCTGGGCCAGGTCGAGGAATTCGGCAATGTCCGCCCGCCCGACCGGCGCGCGGTCAACATCCATGACGTGTTGGACCGCGCGCGGAAATCGGCGACCATCGGCTTCGCCGCGCACATGAAGATCGAGGACGACTACGACCCCTCGCTGCCGCCCACCTGGGCCGATCCCGACCAGCTGCAGCAGGTGTTCCTGAACCTGCTGAAGAACGCGGCCGAGGCCGGGCGCACGGGCGGAACGATCCGGCTCAGGACCTTCTACGAGCTCTCGCTCAAGGTGCGGCGCAAGGACGGGTCGGGCGGCGCCGTGCCGCTGCAGGTCGAGGTGATCGACGACGGCCCCGGCATTCCGCCCGACATCGCCCGCGACCTCTTCGAGCCTTTCGTCTCGGGGCGCGAGAACGGCACGGGCCTCGGCCTGGCGCTGGTGAGCAAGATCATCGCGGATCACGACGGCTGGATCGCCGTCGACTCGGTGCCGGGACGCACCGTGTTCCGCGTTTCCCTACCCATTGCGCCCAAGGAGGCGCAGCAATCCGGAGCAGACTGACCCATGGACGGCACAGTTCTCGTCGCGGATGACGACCGCACCATCCGCACCGTTCTGACCCAGGCGCTGACCCGCGCGGGCTGCAAGGTGCATGCCACCTCGAGCCTGATGACGCTGATGCGCTGGGTGGACGAGGGAAAGGGCGACCTCGTGATCTCGGACGTGATGATGCCCGACGGGAACGGGCTCGAGACGCTGCCGCAGATCACCGACAGGCGTCCGGGCCTGCCGGTCATCATCATCTCGGCGCAGAACACGATCATGACGGCGATCCAGGCGACCGAGAAGGACGCTTATGACTACCTGCCCAAGCCCTTCGACCTGCCCGACCTGATGAAGCGGGCGGCCCGCGCGCTCGACCAGAAGCGCCGGGCAAGACCCGCGGCCACGCTGCGCGAGGACAACGCCATCACCGCGCCCGGCTCCGCGCAGGAGGACCTGCCGCTGGTGGGGCGTACCGCGGCGATGCAGGCGCTCTACCGGCTCGTGGCGCGGGTGATGAACACCGATCTGCCCGTGCTCATCACCGGCGAGAGCGGCACCGGCAAGTCACTGATCGCGCGGGCGATCCACGATTTCTCGGACCGGCGCACACTGCCCTTTGTGGTGGCCTCGGCCAGTGACCTCGAGGGGATGGACGGGCCTTCGGCCATCGTCGCGCGGGCGAAATCGGGCTCGATCCTCTTCGACGAGGTCGGCGATTTCAGCGAAGAGGCGCAGGCCAAGATCGTGCGGATGCTCGACGCCTTCGGCGACGCGGCCCCGCGGGTCATGGCCACCAGCCAGAAGGACCTGATGGAGAAGATGGAGGCCGGCCAGTTCCGGCAGGACCTGTTCTACCGTCTGGGCGGCGTGACGATCACGGTTCCGGCGCTGCGCGAGCGGGTCGACGACATCCCGCTTCTGGCCGCGCATTTCCTGGCGCGGGTGGAGCGCGACGGGGTCGCGCTGCGCCGCTTCGCGCCGGATGCCCTCGATCTCATCCGCGCCTATTCCTGGCCCGGCAACGTCCGCCAGCTCGAGAACACCATCAAGCGCCTGACGGTGACCAGCCAGTCCGAGGAGATCGCCAAGCCCGAGGTCGAGGCCGTCCTCGGCAACCAGCCCGCGATCGAGCCGCTGATGGGCGTGGGCGAGGGCGACAAGCTGTCGGCCTCGGTCGCCAAGCACCTGCGGCGCTACTTCGACCTGCACGGGGGCGTGTTGCCGCCCGCGGGGCTTTATAACCGCATCCTGCGCGAGGTGGAGACACCGCTCATCGAGATCGCGCTCGAGGCGACCGGCGGCAACCAGGCCAAATGTGCCGATCTGCTGGGCATCAACCGCAATACCTTGAGAAAAAAGATCACCGATCTCGATATCCGCGTGACTCGTCGGCGAAAGTTGATGTAAACCCGCAACAGTCGCGTGGCCTGCGGGAGACAACCCGCGACCAGTCACGCAACAGGTGGGGGAGCAGCCCGTGGACGATCCCGCGGACAGGCAGGTTGCCGGACCGCTCGACCGGGTCTGGCGCATCAAGGACGATCCGAACGTGCGCAGCGCGGCCACCCTTGGCCTCGTCCTGCTGGGGCCGGTTCTGGCGCTCCTGACCTTCCTCGTTCTCGGGCCGCTGTCGGATCTGGCCGATGCGCCCGGCCTCAGGCTGATCATTCTCGCCGACCTGGTCTACATCCTGGTCGTCGCGGCGCTCGTCCTGCGCGAGGTCGCCCGGATCGTTGCCTCTCGCCGGGCGCGCTCTGCCGGTTCCAGGCTGCATCTGCGGCTGACCGGCGTCTTCACCATCGTGGCGCTCGTGCCCACGATCCTGGTGGCTGTCTTCGCCACCATCACGGTGAACATGGGACTCGAAGGCTGGTTTTCGGACCGGGTGTCGCGCGCGCTCGGGAATTCCGTGGATGCGGCCGCCGCCTACAGCCAGGAACACCGTGACGACCTGTCGACCGACACCATCGCGCTGGCGAATTTTCTCAACCTGAACCGGCGTGCGGTCGTCCTCTTCAGCGACGGCGACCTGCGCCAGCTTCTGAGCCAGGGACAGGCGCGCATCCAGCGCGGGCTGAAGGAGGCCTTCGTCATCGACGGCGCCGGCGAAATCCGGGCACGGGGCGAATCGAGCTACCTGTTCGATTACGAGCGCCCGACCTCCGCGCAGCTGGCCGAGGCGCTCGACGGCGGGCTGGTCCTGACCGAGGATCGCGAGCAGAACGAGTTTCGCGCGCTCCTGCGGCTCAGCGCCTTTCCCGACCGGTATCTCTATGTCAGCCGCGAGGTCGACGGCGAGATCCTCGCCCTGCTCGACGAGACCCAGCAGACCGTCCAACTCTACCGGCAGCTCGAGTCGGACCGGGGACGGGTGCTCTTCGAGTTCGGCCTGCTCTATCTCGGCTTCGCGATCATCATGGTGCTCGCCGCGATCTGGCTGGGCCTGTGGTTCGCCGAGCGGCTGTCGCGCCCCGTGGGCCAGTTGGCCGGTGCCGCGCAGCGGGTCGGGACGGGCGATCTCGAGGTGCGCGTGCCCGAAGAACGCAGCGATGACGAGATCGCCATGCTCGGGCGGCTCTTCAACCAGATGACCCGGCAACTGAAGGGCCAGCGCGACGCGCTGATCGAGCAGAATGACGCCACCGAGGCGCGGCGGCGGCTCTTCGACAGCGTTCTGTCCTCGGTGACGGCGGGGGTGATCGGCCTGAACGAGGCGGGCCGCGTGGATTTCATGAACCGCTCCGCGCTGCGCCTGCTGCAACTCATCGAGCAGCGCGACAGCGGTCTCAGCCTGTCGGCCGCGGTGCCCGAGTTCGCGGCGCTCTTCGAGCGGCTCCAGAAATCCACCGCCGAGGCGGTGCAGGAAGAGATCAAGCTGACGCGGAGCGGCAAGCAGGAAAGCCTGCTCGTGCGCATGGCCACGCGGCGCAACGCGGACGGTCGTCTCGAGGGCTACGTGGTGGCCTTCGACGATGTGACCCAGCTGGTCAGCGCGCAGCGCATGGCCGCATGGGGCGACGTGGCGCGCCGCATTGCCCACGAGATCAAGAATCCGCTCACCCCGATCCAGCTCTCTGCCGAGCGCATAAACCGCAGGTATTCCAGGGAGTTGGAGGGCGAAGAGAAGGAAAAGCTCGAAGAGCTGACCGGTATCATCGTGCGCCAGACCAACGACCTGCGGCGGATCGTGGACGAATTCTCGAAATTCGCCCGGATGCCGGAACCCGAGACGCGGGTCGAGGACCTTGCGAAGCTGTTCCGCGACGCGATCACGCTGCAGCGCGCGGGCCAGCCGGCGGTGCGCTTCGCCTTCGACATTCCCGACGCGCCCGTGATGGCCGAGTTGGACGCGACCATGATCGGCCAGGCCTTCACGAACCTGTTGAAGAACGGCGGGGAAGCCATTGAAAGCCTGCAGGAAAAGGGCGCGCCGGCCGGGCATGAGCCGCAGTTGCGCGGCGCGCTCCGGGTGGAAAACGGGATGGCGGTGATCACCATCGCCGACAACGGTATCGGCTTGCCGGCCGACCGGGCCAAACTGTTCGAGCCCTATGTCACGACCCGCGAGAAGGGCACCGGGCTGGGCCTGCCCATCGTCAAGAAGATCATTGAGGAACACGGAGGGACGCTGGAGCTGAGGGACGCCGCACCATTCGAGGATGGCGCGCATCCCGGGGCCGAGGCCTGCATTACCCTGCCGATCTTGCCGCACGGAGAGACAGCATGAGCGACATTCTGGTCGTCGACGACGAGCGCGATATCCGCGAATTGATTTGCGACATTCTGCAGGACGAGGGGTATTCCACCCGGATGGCCGGCAACTCGGATCAATGCATGGCCGAGCTGAACAGGGCCGCGCCGGGGCTGATGATCCTTGATATCTGGCTCAAGGACAGCAACATGGACGGGATCGACATCCTGTCCCATGTCAAGCGCGACAATCCCGAGGTGCCGGTGGTCATCATCTCGGGCCACGGCAACATCGAGATCGCGGTCGCGGCGATCAAGCAGGGCGCCTACGACTTCATCGAGAAGCCCTTCAACATCGACCAGCTCCTCGTCGTGATCCGCCGCGCGATGGAGGCCTCGCGCCTGCGTCGCGAGAACGCCGCGCTGCGCCGGCAGGATGTGCGCGAGGCCGAGATGATCGGCGGCGGCGCGGCCTTCCGCATGATGAAATCGCAGCTCGACAAGGTCACGAAGTCGAACGGTCGCGTGATGCTGACCGGCGGCCCCGGTTCCGGCAAGGAGGTGGCCGCGCGCTACATCCACGCCCAGTCCAACCGCGCCGATGCGCCCTTCGTCGTCGTCTCCTCCGCCTCGATCCAGCCCGACGAGATGGAGGTGCAGCTCTTCGGCCGCGAAAGCGCCGAGCGGGGCGTGGAGCAGGGCCTTCTCGAACAGGCCCACGGCGGCGTGATCTATTTCGACGAGGTCGCCGACATGCCCCTCGGGACCCAGTCGAAGATCCTGCGTGTGCTGGTGGACCAGAGCTTCACCCGCGTGGGCGGAACGGCCAAGGTCCGCGTCGACCTGCGGGTCATTTCCTCGACCTCCCGCGATTTGTCCTCGGAGATCGGCGAGGGCCGCTTCCGCGAGGAGCTGTTCCATCGTCTGAACGTCGTTCCGATCGAGGTGCCGAGCCTCGAGGACAGGCGCGACGACATCCCTGAGCTTGCCCGCCATTTCATCGCCGAGTTCAACCGCGAGCAGGGCCTGCCCCTGCGCGCGCTCGGCGAGGATGCCGTGGCGATCCTGCAGACGATGCGCTGGCCCGGAAACGTCCGGCAGCTCAGGAACGTGATCGAGCGGGTCCTGATCCTGGGCGACAGCAACGGTCCTATCGAGGCGGGCGACCTGCCGGGACAGACCGAGACCGGGAGCGAGGAGGAGGAGGGCATCGCGCTCTCGGCGCGGCTGACCACGTTGCCGCTGCGCGAGGCGCGCGAGCTCTTCGAGCGGCAATATCTCATGGCGCAGATCAACCGCTTCGGTGGCAACATCAGCCGCACGGCCAGTTTCGTCGGCATGGAGCGCAGTGCGCTGCACCGCAAGCTGAAGTCGCTGGGGGTCGTCACCTCGGCGAAATCCGGCGCCCGCATCGCGCAGATGGACGACGAGGAGTGACGGCGGGCTTGCCGGGGGGGCTCAGAGCGGGTTGACGACCATGGTCTGCCCGCCGCCCGCGGGCCGGTACAGGCAGGTGGCCTCGGTCAGGGGCGCCATCACGAGGCTGGGCCGGACCGCGCTGTCGCGGTCGCAGAAGGGCAGGCCGACGCGGGCATAGCCGCGCTCGCCCATGCAGCCCCGCGTGGCGCTGCGTCGGGGGTCGGAATTGGCATCGACGGTATAGGGCTCTCCGCCTTCGAACCTGCCCGGCACGACGCTGCAGTCGCCCGCCTCGGTGCAGACGTAGTCCGCAGGCACGTAGATGCGCGGGGTGTAGCGGATCTCGGTCCGGGCCGGGTACTCGCGCAGCGCCTGCGCCTCGCATTGGGCGAGATCGGCGGCGCGCGTCGGAAGATCCACGCCCTCGGCATAGTAGACGGTCGTCGCCTCGCAGGCCGCGAGCGCCATTGCTGCCATCAGCACGACAAGGATTGGGCGCATCAGCGTCCCCTGATCTTACGATCCCCGGGGAAGACGCTAGCGGGGCCGGGGCAATCTGTCCAGCGTCAGCTTGTGACCATTAGCCGTTCAAGCCCATGGAAATGATAGATATTCGAATAGCGCGGGGGCGAGGCGAGGCGCAGGCCCGGATGGGTCTCGAAGAGGATCGGGAGGGCGATCTGCAATTCGAGCCGGGCAAGCGGCGCACCGACGCAGAAATGCAGTCCCGCGCCGAAGGCGAGGTTGGCGGGCCCGTCGCTCCGGTCCGGTAAGAACCGGGCCGCATCGGCGTAGACGCTCTCGTCCCGTCCGGCCGAGGCGAGCAGCAGCCCCACCTCGTCTCCGCGGCGGAAGCCGTGACCGAAGAGCGTGACATCCTCGTAGGCGGTGCGCGTGAAAAGATGGAGGGGCGGGTCGAAGCGCAGCACCTCCTCGACCAGCGGCGCTGGGTCGGGACCGGGCCGCGCGCCGGTCTCGAGGCAGAGCCTGATGCCGTTGCCCATGGTGTGAACGGTCGCCTCGTGGCCCGCGTTCAGAAGCAGGATGCAGGTGGTGATCAGCTCGTCCGTGGTCAGCTTCTCGCCCGCCTCCTCGGCGGCGATCAGCGCCGTGATCAGGTCGTCGCGCGGATCGCTGCGGCGGTGCTCGACGTAGTCGCGCATGAAGCCTGCGAAGGCCCCGGTGGCGGCGACGGCCTCGTCCTCTTCGCGCCGCGTGCGGCGGGCCTGGTACATCTGCACCATCGCGTTCGACCAGCGCAGGAGGTCCGGCGCCATCTCCTCGGGGACACCAAGGAGCCGCGCGATGACGATGACGGGGATGGGCCGGCAGAAAGCATCGAGCAGGTCGGTCTCGCCCGGGCCGATGCCGGCGGCGAGCGCGCGGGAGAGCTGCGCGATCTCGGGCGCGAGCGCCTGGATCCGGCGCGAGGTGAAGGCGCGCAGGACGAGGCTGCGCAGGCGCGTGTGGCGCGGCGGCTCGAGCTCGAGCATCGAGTGCGCCTCGACCGCGTAGAAGGGTGCCAGGTGGTCGGGGATGTCCGGCCGTTCGATCGGCTCGCGCCCGAAGCGGCGGTCGCGGAGGATCGTGTTGACGGCGGCATGGGTGGTGGCCATCGGCATCCCGTACTCGTCCCAGTGAACCAGGGCGCCGGCGGCGCGGGCGCGGGCGTAGAACGGGTAGGGGTCCTGGACGAAGGCGGGATCGGTGGGGGATTGGGACAGGCGCTGCATGCTGCGCGTCATGCCATGCCGCAGCGCGCCGGGCCAGCGTCGGAATGCGTATTTCGGGAAAGGTGAAGGGCAGGGTGGCGCGTTAACCTTGCTGCGGGGTTAACGCGCCATCCGGAGGGGCGGGGCTCAGTCCGCGCCGCGCACCGGGATGGTGGCGTCGGGGCGGGGGTGGAACACCTTCTGGATAAAGTAGATGCCCACCGCCGCGCCGAGACCGAACAGGTCGGTGATCAGTCCGCCCTCGATCATGAAGAGCGCCGCGATGATCAGGCCCGCGCGCAGGAACCAGGCGCTGCGCGCGCCCATGAACCACCCCTGCACGCCCGAGGAGAGCAGGAACACCCCGAAGGTCGCCGTGACGCCTGCCCGGATCACCTCGACCCAGGTGCCGTCCATCAGGAGCGCCGAGTTGTAGAAGAACATGAAGGGCACGATGAAGGCCGCGAGCCCGATCTTGAAGGAGGCGACCGAGGTCTCCATCGGGTTGGCGCCCGAGATGCCGGCGGCGGCATAGCTGGCCAGCGCGACGGGTGGCGTGATGGCCGAGACGACGGCGAAGTAGAAGACGAAGAAATGCGCCGTCAGCTGCGGGATGCCCAGTTGCACGAGGCCCGGCGCCACGACCGAGGCCGCGACCGCGTAGGCCGCCGTGGTGGGCATGCCCATGCCGAGAAGGATCGCGATGCACATGGCGAAGAAGAGCGCCAGGAGCTGCGAGGCCGCCGCGAGGTCGAGGAGCACGTTCGAGAACCGCGCGCCGACGCCCGTGAGGCTGATGACCCCCACGATGATACCGGCACAGGCGCAGACCGCGATGATCTGGATCGACATGATGCCCGCCAGTTCGAAGGCCTTGAGGATCGAGCGCAGGCCCATCCGGTGCGGCGTGAGCCAGCTGACGACCGCCGCGGCCACCGTGGCGAGCGTGCCCGCGCGGATCACCGAGTAGCCCATGAACAGCGCCGCGATCAGGATGATGATCGGCACGAAGAGATAGACCCGGCGGATCATCTGGTTGAACTTCGGCAGCTCGTCCTCGCGCATGCCGCGCATGCCGAGCTTGGCGGCCTCGAAATCGACCATGAAGTAGATCGAGGCGAAGTAGAGGATCGCGGGGATGATCGCGGCGATGGCGATCTCCTGGTAGGGGATGCCCGTGACCTCGGCCATGATGAAGGCGCCCGCGCCCATGATCGGCGGCATGATCTGCCCGCCGGTGCTGGCCGCGGCCTCGACCGCGCCGGCGGTCTTCTTGTGGTAGCCGACCTTCTTCATTAGCGGGATGGTGAGCGAGCCGGTGGCCACCACGTTGCCCGCGGATGTGCCGTTGATCATCCCCATCAGGCCCGAGGCGAAGATCGCCACCTTGGCCGGGCCGCCGCGCGCGCGGCCGGCCATGGCGAAGGCGAAGTTGACGAAATAGTCGCCCACCTTCGAGGCCTGGAGGAAGGCCGCGAAGATGATGAAGAGGATGATGTAGGTCGACGAGACCGCCGTGGTCGGGCCGAGGATGCCGGCATCCGAATAGACATGCCCGAAGAAGCGCTGCCAGGTGTAGGCGCTGTCGACGGCGAGGATGCCGGGCAGCAGGTGCGCGGTGAAGGTGTAGAGCAGGAAGATGCCCGTGATGACCACCAGGGCAAGGCCCGCCACGCGCCGCGTGATCTCGAGGATCAGCGCCGAGCCCGCGGTCGCGGCGAAGGCCACGCCGATGGGCACCTCGCCCGTGCCGACCGAGTTGCGCCCGGCGGTTCCGTAGATGGGGATCAGGTAGCAGGCCACGACGATGCCGCAGAGCGCCAGCACGATGTCGGACGCCGCGAATTCGGTGCGCCCGCGGCGCTCGAACCAGCCCGCGACGATCGCGCCGAAGGTGGCGATCAGAAGGGGCAGGCCGAACCAGGCGATTTCCGTCTCGTAGATGCCGCGGTAGGCGGGGAAGGCGTCGAGCCGCTCGTTGACGGAGGGCAGCGACATCCAGATCGTCACGCCGCCGACCTGCTGCGCCTGGTCGGAGGCCAGGAAGCTCATGAAGCCGACCGTCGTCCAGAGCGCGACGAGGGCGGGAAGCAGCAGGGCGAGCGTCGCCGTCGAGATCCAGCGCGGCCCGGAGGCGCGGTTCTCCGGGAAGCCATGCGCGGCGAAGAGCAGGAAGCCGAGCGCAAGCGCGCCCGCGATGTGCGCGATGCGGAAGTTCCAGGTTTCCATCGGGAAACTGGGAAGGAAGAACAGGCTGGACGAGACCGAGCGGCGGATATCGCGGGCTTCTCGGTTGAGGGCCTGCGCGGCCTCGGTCGCTTCGGTCAGCGTGTCCAGGCGGTCCTGCAGAAGCGCGGGGTCGTCCACGCTTGCCATCTGTTCCTCGGCGAGGGCCGTCAGGCGTCGCAGGCTGGTGCCTTCGAAGGTTTCGCCGGCCGGGCCGAGGGCCTCGAGCACCTCTTCGAAGGCGGCGGTGGCGGCGCGCTCCTGGACCTGGGCCTGGATCGCGGTGGGGGTTGCGGCGATGCCGCCGATCGACACGCCGTTCAGCGCCAGCATGTGAACCGAGGCGTAGATCACGGCGAGCGCCGCGATCAGCGTGAAGCGCCAGCCCTCGAACAGGCGGCGGTTGGGTTCGACCGGTTCTTCGTCGACGCCCTCGGCGAGCACGGGCTCGATGATGTCGTCGTCGCGGATTTCGTCACCGGCGCGGGCCTGGTCGCTGCTGGTCATGTCTGGGGTCCCCCGTGTGGCCGCCCCTCCGGACGGTCCATGCCGGATCCCTGTCCGGCGTTGCTCGGAAACGGCTGCGCCCGGGGTGGCGGGCGCAGCCCTGTCGTCAGGCGGCCTGCCCCGTGACGGGCAGGCGCGCCACGATCACATTGCGCTGTAGATCATGTCCTCGGCGATGGTCGCGCCGGCGTTCTCGGTGAACCAGCGTGCCGCACCGGGGTGCCACATCATGACGGTGTTGCGGTCCCAGAACTCGGGCAGGGTCGACCGGCCCGCGCTGTGCACGCTGACCATGCGCTCGTTGTCCGACATCACCGCGTCGACGACCGCGTAGACGAAGCTTTCCGGCAGGTCGCAGTTGGCGATGGCGAAGTTCCACATCGACACCGAGCGGGCCGGGGCCTCGAGCGTGGTGTAGGCGTCGGCCGAGATGTCGAAGGCCGCCACGGGGAAGGCCTCGATGATCTGGGCCTGCTCTTCCTCGGTGAACTCTATGATGTTGATGTCGGTCTGCACCTCGAGCTGCGACACCGCCGGAACCGGCACGCCGGCCGCGAAGGCGATGACGTCCAGAAGGCCGTCCTGAAGCTGGCCACCCAGGTCGGCCCAGCCGCCGTTGCGGCGTTCGAACTCGACGCCGAGGGTTTCCATCATCTGCGGGAAGTAGGTGTCCGAGGTCGACCCGGCGGGGCCGAAGCCGATGCGCGCGCCGGCCGGGATGTCGGCCACGGTCTCGATGCCCGAGGAGGCCAGCGCCGTGATCGAGAAGGGCGTCTGGTACATCGGGAACATCGCGCAGGCGCCGGTCATCTGAAGGCCGGGGGCGATCGGGTTGGTGCCGTTGATCGATTCGGCGGCGGGGCCCATCGTGGTCATGCCGAAGGGCAGCTCGCCCGTGTGCACCAGTGCCATGTTCTGCATCGGGCCGCCGGTCACTTCCGCGCCGCCCGAGACACCCAGGACTTCCGACACGATGCCGGCCCAGCCGGAGCCGTAGCCGAAGTAGGTGCCGCCCTGCGAACCGGTGCCGACGGTGAAGCTTTCCGGCCAGCCGGTGCGGTCGGCATGGGCGTCTGCAAAGGCCACGGTTGCGGTCAGGGCAGTGGTCGCCGCGAGGGCGGCGATACGGGTAAAGGTCATTGGTCTCTCCCTATTGGACAGGTAAGCGCCCGGCTCCCTCCGGGCCGCTTGGGGCAGGTCTGTGCTGCGCGACAGGCCGCCATGCAAGCGCTGCATGGCCGGTTTGCGCTAACATGGAGGGATTCTCGCGGGCTATGGGTGGAAACCGACCCAAAGGACGCCTTGGCGTGTTCCGGTTTCGACACATGGGGTCGTCCGGTCAGTCGTCGCGGAAGGCGTCGCGGCTGAGACCGTGTTTCTGCATCTTCTCGTACAGCGCCTTGCGGCTCAGCCCGAGGGCCTCGTAGGTCGCCTTGAGGCTGCCCCCGTGCGAGGCCAGCTCGGCGGCGATCAGGGCCTTTTCGTGGGCGGCCATGCGGTCCGACAGGGTGTCGCCCTCGTCCCCCGGCACCGGGCCGGTGCCCTCGGGCTGCGGGCTCGCCGCCTCGAGCCCCAGGGCCATGCGTTCGGCGGCATTGCGCAGCTCGCGCACGTTGCCGGGCCAGTCGCGCGACGCGAGCCGTGACAGCACCGCGCCGGGGACCTCGGGCACGGGGCGCCCCGTCCGCAGGGCCGCCGCCTCGAGCAGCGCGAGAAAGAGCGCCGGAATATCCTCGGACCGTGCCGACAGGGGCGGCATGCGCAGGGTGACCACGTTCAGCCGGTAAAGCAGGTCGGGGCGGAAGGCACCCTCGGCGGCGGCGGCGGCCAGATCGCGCTTGGAGGCCGCCACGATCCGGAGGTCGAGCGCGACCGGATCGTTCGAGCCGAGGCGCGTGACTGCCCGCTCCTCGATGACGTGCAGGAGCTTGGCCTGAAGGCCCATGGGCAGGCTGTCGATCTCGTCGAGGAAGAGCGTGCCGCCACGGGCATGTTCGAACTTGCCGTAGCGCGCGCGGGTCGCGCCGGGAAAGGCGCCGGCCTCGTGGCCGAAGAGCTCGCTCTCGATCAGCTCGGCGGGGAGCGCTGCGCAGTTGACGGCGACGAAGGGCCGTTCGGCCCGGGCCGAGGCGGCGTGAAGGGCGCGCGCGGCCACCTCCTTGCCGGTGCCGGTCTCGCCCTCGATCAGGAGGTCGGCCCCGGTATCGGCCACGGCGCGCAGCTGCGCGCGCAGGCGGGTCATCACCTCGGAGCGGCCGAGAAGCCGCTCGCCGATCGGGTCGTCGCCCGGTCCGGTTGTCCCGGCGCGCAGGCGGCGGTTCTCCAGCGTCAGCCGCCGTTTCTCGAGCGCGCGGCCCACCGCCTCGACCAGCCGGGCGGGAGCATAGGGCTTCTCGAGGAAATCATAGGCTCCGTCGCGCATCGACTGTACGGCGAGATCGACGTCGCCATGCCCCGTGATCAGGATCACGGGCAGTTCCGGGTCGCGCGACAGCGCCTCGGCCATCAGGCCGAGCCCGTCCATGCCGGGCATGCGGATGTCGGTGACCAGCACGCCGGGGAAGTCGCGGCCGAGATGGGACAGTGCCTCCTGGGCGTTGCCGCAGGCGATCACGTCAAGCTCCGCCAACATCAGCGCCTGCGAGGCCGCATGGCGCAGCGCGGCCTCGTCATCGACGAAAAGGACGGGCGCGGTCGTGGTCATTCGGCGGCCATCTCGGCAGGCGGGTCGGTCAGGTCGAGCTCGACGGTGAAGACCGCGCCGCCGCCGTCGTGGTTGGCCGCGCTGAGGCGCCCGTTGAAATCGCGCACGATGTTGTAGGAGATCGACAGGCCAAGACCCAGCCCCTGGCCGGGGGCCTTGGTCGTGAAGAACGGATCGAAGGCCTGTACCAGCGCCTCGTCGCTGAGGCCCGGGCCATGGTCGCGCACCGACAGGCGGCAGCGTCCGCCCTCGGTGTCCAGTGTCAGCGCGATTTCCGGCGTGCTGCCGCCCTCCATCGCGTCAAGCGCGTTGCCGATCAGGTTGACGATCACCTGCTGGAGCCGCACGCGCCCACCGGTGACCCAGATCTCCGCCCCGGGCGGGGCGTAGTCGAGCCGTGCGCGGGCGGCCTGCAGGCGCGGGCGCATCAGCTCGAGCGCATCCTCGACCACGGCCAGCATGGGCACCGGCCCGGTGCGGTCCATCGGGCGGCGGGCGAAGTTGCGCAGGTGTTTCGAGATCGAGGCCATCCGGTCGGCCATGGTCGAGATCAGGCGGATGTTCTCCCCCGCCTCCTCGGTGCGGCCCAGCCCGAGGAAGGCCTCGGCGTTGTCGGCATAGGCCTTCACCGCGGCAAGCGGCTGGTTGAACTCGTGGCTGAGCGCCGCCGACATCTGGCCCAGCGCCGCAAGCTTTCCCGCCTGCACCAGTTCGGCCTGGGTCTTGCGCAGCTGCGCCTCGGTTCGGGCGCGTTCCTCGACCTCCGCGCGGAGCTGCGCGTTGGCGGCGTTCAGGTCGCGGGTGCGATCGCGCACGCGGGCCTCGAGCCGGGCCTGGTCCTCTTCCTGGCGGGCGAGCCGTTCGATCAGCCGGATCCGGCGCTGCCAGATCGCGGCGGCGATCAGCATCAGCACCAGCACCGCGAGCGCGCCGATGCCCAGAGCCGTCAGCGCCTGTGTCCGCGCCAGTGCCGCGGGCGACAGGATCGACACGCGCCAGCCCGCTGCCGCCACGAGGCCGGTCTGCATGACGAAGACCTCTCCCCCCTCGGAGGGCGGGAAGCGGATCAGGTCGTAGCCCGTCTCGCCCAGGGCGGTGCGCCGGGCGGGCAGGGGGGTGAGGCGGGCGATCGGGTATTGCCGGGTCGCGGAGATCGCCTCGAGCGCGACCTCGGGAACGGGACCGAGGGTGCGGAAATGCCACTCGGGCCGGTCGGACATGAAGATCACGTTCGAGCTGTCCTGAACGATGATCGTCGCGGCGCTTTCGGTCCAGGTCGCCTCGAAGGCGTCGAGCGTGAACTTCACCGCGACGACGCCGGTGATCTCGGTCCCGTCGATCACCGGGGCCGCGAAGAAGTAGCCGCGTTCGCCGGACGTGGTGCCGAGGGCATGGAACCGCCCGAGCCCGCCGGCCAGCGCGTCGGCGAAATAGGGCCGGTAGGCGAAGCTGCGCCCCACGAAGGACCTGTCGGTGCGGTAGGAGGAGGCGGCCACCGTCAGCCCGGTCTGGTCCATCAGGTAGACGTCCGACACGTCGAGCGACAGCGCGGTCTGGCGCAGCTGTTCGTTGACGAAGGGAACAAGACCCGAGTTGCCGGGGTCGCGCAGCAGTTGCGCGAGGATGGGGCGTTCGGCCAGCAGGCTCGGCAAGGCCTCGGTCCGGCTGAGCGCGCCGCGCAGGATCTGCGTGGCGAGATCGAGCGTGGCCCGGTCGCGGTCGCCGATGGCGACCTGGTAGGCGCGCTCGATCCGCGGAAAGGCCAGCGCCGCCAGCAGCACGAGCATCGCCACCCCGAGGCCGACGGCCAGGCGCAAGCGGCGCCTCTGCGCCAGGGCGCTGATCTGGGTCGTCCGGGGTGTTGCGGTCACGGCGCGGGTCATCGGTGGCCGAGTATGCGCGGCGGCGATGCCCCTGACCAGAGGCTCCGCGACGCGCCCGCGTCACGGGATGCGCGATTTTCCCCGCAACGGGCGCGGCCATTTCACTGGCCAGCCTGCGCCCTCCGTGGCTAGGATCGCCCCGACAAGGCCCCTCGCCGGGGCCCCGGAGCCAAGGACATCACCATGCGTACCCCGTTTTTCGCCCCCGCCTCCATCGCGCTCTTCGCCGCCTTCGCCGTGCCCGCCGCCGCGCAGGGCGTGTCCTGCGGCGGGGTCGGTGACGGTGCGCCCTGGCTCGGCCAGACGCGCGCCGCCTCGGACATCGCGACGGCGGGTGCGGCGCTGTCGCTGGCCGCCGTGCAGGTCCAGCCCGGCACGCGGGCCGCGGCGCTGTTCACGGTGAGCGTGCCGATGCAGGTGCGCCTCGAGGCGGCGCCGACGGATCCCTTCGGCGACACGATCGTCGAACTGTTCGACGCGACGGGCCGTCTTGTCGTGCTGGACGACGACTCGGGCGGCGGGCTGGCCAGCCGGGCCGAGCCCGAGCTTGCACCGGGCGACTATTGCATCGCGGTCACCGGCTATGCCGGGACGGCGGTCACGGCGAACCTGCAGGTCAGCCGCCTCGAGATGGCGTCGCTGACGCCGGGGCTCGCGGGCGGTTTCGCCGGGACCGAGGGGATGCCGCCCTTCGTGGGCGTGCAGCCCTGCCTGCCCTCGACGCCCGCGGTGGCGCTGGGGCAGGGGCCTGTCGACGGCCAGTTGATGCAGGGCGTTCGCGCGGTCAACACCATCGCCGGCGCGCCCTATTACCGCTTCACGCTCGCCAGCCCGCAAAGCCTGACGATCCGGGCCGAGAACCCCTCGGCCGATCCCTATATCTACGTCTTCGACGGCGCGGGCGCGCTCTTGGCCGAGAACGACGATTACGACAGCCTGAACAGCCGCATCGACTTCACTCAACCGCTGGCGGCGGGCGAGTATTGCATCGCGATGCGCTCGCTCTCGGACCCGAACCTTCCGGTCACGGTGAGCGTGTCGGGCTTCGACGCGCGCGCGGCGCTCTCCGAGCAGTACGGCACGGGCGAGGTGGCGCCGCCGCTCGACGGGTCCTGGCCGGTCGAGAACCTCGGCCTTCTGCCGCCGCAGCTGACGCGCGACTGGCGCGTTCCGGGCGAGCAGGCGCAATGGTTCTCGATGGAGGTGCCGACCGAGGGCCTGATCCTCGTCACCGCGGACGAGGTCAGCGACAGCGACCCGGTTGTCACGCTCTTCGATGCCGCGGGCAACATGGTCGGCATGAACGACGACTCGAACGGCACGCTCAATTCGCAGCTTGCCGTGCCGGTGCAGCCCGGGCGCTACATGCTCGCCGTGCGTCAGTATTCCCCGAGCTACCAGGGCGTGATCCGCATCGGCGTGGGCCGCTACGTGCCCGCGACCCGATAAAGCGGGTCAGGCGCCTTCCAGCGCCGTGATGATGCCCGAGAAGTCGGCGGCCTTCAGCGACGCGCCGCCGACCAGCGCGCCGTCGACATTCGCGACGGCGAAGATCTCGGCGGCGTTGCCCGGCTTGACCGAACCGCCGTAAAGAATGGCCATCTCGGCGCCCGCGTCCCCGAAGCGGTCCACCAGTTGCGCGCGGATCGCGTCATGCACCTGCGCGATCTGGTCGGTGGTGGGCACGCGGCCTGTCCCGATGGCCCAGACCGGTTCATAGGCGACCGTCAGCGTCCCGGCCGTGACGCCATCGGGGACGGAGCCTGCCAGCTGGCCGCCCACGACCTCGAGGGTCACGTCGGCGTCGCGCTCGGCCTCGGTCTCGCCGACGCAGATGATCGTGCGAAGCCCCGCCGCAAGCGCCGCCTCGGCCTGCGCGCGGATCGTCCCGTCGCTTTCGCCGTGATCGGCGCGGCGCTCGGAATGGCCCAGGATGACATGGCTCGCGCCCGCCTCGGCCAGCATGGAAGCCGAGATGTCGCCGGTATGCGCGCCGCTTGCGGCGGTGTGGCAGGTCTGGCCGCCCACGGCGATCGCGCCGCCCGCGATGCGGCGGACCATGCGCTCGATCAGCGTGGCGGGCGGGCAGATCAGGATGTCGATGCCGGGCGCGGGGTGGGCTTGCAGAAGCGCGTCGATCTCGGCCAGCGATGCGCCGTCGCCGTTCATCTTCCAGTTTCCGGCGGCGAGCTTGCGGGGCATCTGCGGTCTCCTGATGGGTGTCTGAGGTGGGCAAGGCTTCGCAAGCGCGCCGCACGAGGTCAAGACCGGGTCAGACGGCGCGGCTCAGAGATGCGCCAGCGCGCGCCGCGCCCAGTCGCAGGCGATCTCAGGGTCGTCGAGGGCGGCGTCCGGCAGGGTCCAGTAAGGCATCTTCGTGGGCGTCTTGCGCCCCTCGCGCCGGTAGGACCATTGCGTGCAGCCCTCGGTCTCCAGCTCGGCGGCGAAAGCGCCTGCGCCCTTCAGGAACAGGCCGCCATCGCCCATCATGATCGCGAAGATCGTACCCTCGTGATAGAGGCAGAGGCCGCCCATCATCTTGCGCGTGGTGATCTCGCCGAGACCCGCGAAGAGATCGCGCGCAGCCTCGATCTCTTCGGGGGAAACGCTCACCGGCCCGTCGCGGCGCGTTCGGCCTCCAGCTCCTCGACATCCTTGAACTTGATCGACTCGCCGCAGCCGCAGGCGTCGGTCACGTTGGGGTTGCGGAACTTGAAGCCGGACTCCAGCAGGCTCGTCTCGTAGTCGATTTCCGTGCCGAAGAGGAACATCTGCGCCATCGGCGCGATCATCACGCGCGCGCCCTCGACCTCGACCACCTCGTCGTGGGGGTCGACCTCGGTCACGTAGTCCATGGTGTATTCCATGCCCGCGCAGCCGCCCTTCTTGATGCCGATGCGCAGCCCCTCGTGCCCGTCCTTGTCCATCAGCCGCGAGATCTGGCGGATGGCGGCGGGGGTGAGCGTCACGGCCTGCTTGCCGGGAATGCCGAACATGGGTCTGGTCCTTCGGGGCGTTGAATCCTCGATGCCAATGTAAGGCCCCGAGGCCCCCGGCTCAAGGCAGCAGTGGCAGAAGCAGCCACAGGCCCGCGGCGCAGGCCAGCCCCCAGCAAAGGCTGATGAATGCGCCCTCGAGCAGGTGGCGTCGCCGTTCCTCCTGCCGCTCGCGCCAGGCCAGCGTCAGGTGCGCGCCCTTGGCGGCGATCACGCCGAGGATCACCCAGGGCGCGCCCAGGGCCACGACCGCCGGCATCGTGGTGCGTTCGATCCAGCCGAGGTAGACGCCGCGCCCCTCCTCGTGGGGCGGGCGGCGGAACCATGTCGAGACGGCGTATTGCCCGCCACGGGCGGAGAACAGGAAGACCCCGAGGATCAGGTAGAATTGCGGCAGCCAGTCGACCCCGGCCAGGGGGCTTTGGTCCCAGAGCCCGGGCGCGATCAGCGCGATCAGCGCGATCGAACCGACATGAAGCGCCTGGTCGGCGATGTAGGCCGCAAGCCCGCCGCGCAGAACGAAGGTCTTGACCACGTCGATGCCGAGGTGAAGCCCGGCCAGCAGCAGGAACCAGGGCGACAGGGACAGCGTGACCAGCGGCATCGTGACAAGGACGATCCCGACATGGGCCCCCAGCGCCACGGGCCGGTGCTTGTTGATCACCAGCCAGGTGGTCTGGAGCAGGTAATCCGCGATCACATGGGCGAGGAACAGTGCGGCGAAAGTGGATATGACCATCTTTGTGCAGATCGCACGGCCCTTCGCTGCCGCGTCCATGCCGCGGCAAGAGCCGTTCCCTTCATCCTCGTCGGGATGATATTGTCAGTGTCAAGCGATGCTCACAAGAGCGAAGCCGCGCGCACCCGCTCGAATGTCGCGACGTTACATGAAGCCCAGCTCGAGGCGCGCCTCGTCGGACATCATGTCCATGCCCCAGGGCGGGTCCCAGGTGAGTTCCACGTCCACGTGCTTCACCCCCTCGAGCGGCTCGACCGCGTCGGCGACCCATCCGGGCATCTCGCCCGCGACGGGGCAGCCGGGGGCGGTCAGCGTCATGATCACGCGGACCTCGTTCTCGGGGTTGATGTCGATCGTGTAGACCAGCCCGAGGTCGAAGATGTTGACCGGAATCTCCGGGTCGTAGACCGAGCGGCAGGCCTCGACCACCTGATCGTAGAGCGGATGATCGGTCGAGGAGGGCGCGATGAGGGGGGTCCCCTCCAACTGCGGCTGCGGGTCGGACATGGCGGTGTCACCTTCGGGCTATTCCTGAGCGAAGATATAAGGAAAGCGCGCGGGGGCGTAAAGGGCGGCTCAGGCCTTCGCCGCGCGCCGCTTCCGAACGGGGGCCGGGCGGACGCGTTTCTCGATCGCCTCGTAGAGCAGCGCGGCGATGTTCTTGCCGGTCGCCTCCTCGATGCCCTGAAGCCCGGGGGAGGAGTTCACCTCGAGCACTTTCGGCCCGTCATGCCCGCGCAGCAGGTCCACCCCCGCAAGCCCGAGGCCGAAGACCCGCGCGG
The DNA here is from genome assembly GCA_015689745.1 of Rhodobacterales bacterium HKCCSP123. Lineage (GTDB taxonomy): Bacteria > Pseudomonadota > Alphaproteobacteria > Rhodobacterales > Rhodobacteraceae > Roseicyclus. The sequence continues at coordinate 19,974 of WVSO01000027.1, forward strand.
CCCGGACCGCCGTTTCACGCTCGGCCTTCGAGATGCGGACAGCCTGCGCCGTGCCGCCGCGGTGCAGGTTCGAGCGGAAATCGTCGCCCCCCGCCGTCCGCTTCATCGAGGCGACGACACGCCCGTCCACGACGAGGCAGCGGATGTCCTCGCCCGCGGCCTCCTTGACGAAATGCTGGACGAGGAAATTGGCGCGCAACCCGCGGAAGGCGTCGATCACCGATTGCGCGGCCTTCTTGGTCTCGGCCAGCACCACGCCCTTGCCTTGCGTCGATTCCAGCAGCTTGATGATCAGCGGGCCCGAGCCCACCAGCCCGATCAGGTTGTCGGTGTCCTTGGGGCTGGCGGCAAAGGCCGTCTGCGGCATCCCGATGCCCTTGGCGGCAAGCAGCTGGTGGGCGTGCAGCTTGTCGCGGCTGGCGGTGATGCCTGCGCTGCCGTTCACGCAATGGGTGCCCAGCGTCTCGAACTGGCGCAGCACGGCGGTGCCGTAGCTGGTGACGCCTGCGCCGATGCGGGGGATGACCGCGTCATAGCGGGGCAGGCGCTTGCCGTCGTAATGCACCTCGGGGGCGAGCGCGTTGATCGCCATGTAGCAGCGCGTGGTGTCGATCACCTCGACCGTATGGCCGCGCGCCTCGCCCTCGGTCACGATGCGGCGGGTCGAGAAGTTGTCCTCGCGGCTGAGGACCGCGATGCGCAAGGCGCGGTGCGGCGCGGCGAGCTTCACCTCGGAGGTGTGGTAGACCTCGTAGCTGAGGCGCGGCTGGCAGAAGCTTGACGCCGGGCTGACGCGCCAGTCGGGCTGGATCGCCTGCCGCCCGATCAGCATGCGATAGGCCATGTTGGTGCGGTCGGTCAGCGTGACCTCGACCGGCACCTCGGCCTCGCCGACGCGCAACATGGTCTCGATGACATAGCGCAGCTCGCTCTCGCCGTTGGACGAGGTCACTTCGCGCCGGTCCTTGATCGGGGCCGAACAGGCGATGGTCAGGTCGGTGCGTCCCGGCACCGGATGCACGGCAAAGCGCAGCTTGGGCCGTGCGGCGGGGCCGAAGGGCTCGATGTCGAAGGCATGCAGCGCCGAGGTCCGCGCGCCGGTGTCGACCTTGGCCTTCAGCGCCGGCAGGCCGAGGCCGGGCAGGGCGATCCATTCCTCCCAGCCGAGGGTCAGTCCGTCGGTCATGCGCTTGCCCTTCCCTTGCCTTGCCTGTCGCCGGCCTCTGCCGGTCTTGCCGATGATCGGGCCGCCCGGGGGATGGGCGACTCGCCGGCGGCGCCTAGCATGGCTTGATGACGGTTTGACAGGGGGGCGACGCGGCTCAGGCGTCGGGGCGGCCCGTGTCCGTGGCCGCGATTCCGGGCTTGCCGGGGCCGGCCGCGATCCGGTCGGCCAGGATCCGCGACAGCGACAGGCCGAAATCCGGCTGCGTGCGGCAGAGCCGCATGATCGTGGGCCGGTCGATTTCGCAGAGCGTCCCGTCCGTTTCCATCACCGCGGTGCCCGTCCTTGTACCGGACCTGTTGAACAGCCCGACCTCGCCGAAGAGGCCGCCCGCGGGGATCACGACACCGAACTCGGGGATCCGGACGCTTCCGCGGTCGATGTAATAGAGGCAATCGGCCGCGTCGCCCTTGCGGAAGATGACCGTTCCGGCGGTCATTGGCCGCGCCGTCATGTGGGGCAACAGCGTCTCGATCTGCGGGGGGGCGCTCAGCGCCGCCTCGACGCGCTTCATCAGGCGCAGCTGTTCCCACGTGCGAAAGACGTTGAGCGGCAGAAGCAGCATGTGCAACATCACGATCGGGGTGAGATCGGCGATGAAGCCATAGGTCGCGAAGGCCACGTTCGAGGCGATGGCCACGATCCGCAGGGCCATGAGGGTCTTCATCCAGAAGGTCAGAAAGACCAGGCCGGCAGCCACGAAACCAATGGCGTCGATAATTGTCATTGTCTGATTTGCTCCCGGGCTCCGCTTAAGCCTCGTGGCGCGTGGCGTCAATCTCGCGCGCTTGCGCAAGCCTCGCGCAGACTGTAGCGCCAGTCGCATGACCGAGCGTTTCTCCTTCACCCTCGCCGCCACCTCGGGCAAGGCCCGCACCGGCGTCATCTCGACCCCGCGCGGCGAGATCCGCACGCCCGCCTTCATGCCGGTCGGCACGGCGGCGACCGTCAAGGCGATGCTGCCCGAGAGCGTGCGCGCGACGGGGGCCGACATCCTGCTCGGCAACACCTATCACCTGATGCTGCGGCCGACGGCGGAACGCATCGCGGCATTGGGGGGGCTGCACCGTTTCATGAACTGGGAGCGGCCGATCCTGACCGACTCGGGCGGGTTCCAGGTGATGAGCCTGGCCGAGCTGCGCAAGCTGACCGAGGAGGGGGTGACCTTCCGCAGCCATGTCGACGGCTCGCGCCACATGCTCTCGCCCGAACGCTCGATGGAGATCCAGAAGCTTCTCGGCTCCGACATCGTGATGTGCTTCGACGAATGCCCCGCTCTGCCCGCCCCGCGCGAGCGGATCGCAGAGAGCATGCGCCTCTCGATGCGGTGGGCCGCGCGCTCGAAGGACGCCTTCGGCGACCGGCCCGGTCACGCGCTTTTCGGCATCCAGCAGGGCGGGCTCGAGCGCGATTTCCGCGAGGAGTCGGCCGAGGCGCTCAAGGCCATCGGCTTCGACGGCTACGCGGTCGGCGGTCTCGCCGTGGGCGAGGGGCAGGAGGCGATGTTCGGCTGCCTCGACCATGCGCCCGACATGCTGCCCGAGGACAAGCCACGCTACCTGATGGGCGTGGGCAAGCCCGACGACATCGTGGGGGCCGTGGCGCGCGGGATCGACATGATGGATTGCGTGCTGCCCTCGCGCTCGGGGCGGACGGGGCAGGCGTTCACCCGCCGGGGTGTCGTCAACATCAAGAACGCCCGCCACGCCGACGATCCGCGTCCGCTGGACGAGGCCTGCACCTGCCCGGCCTGCTCCGGCTATTCCCGCGCCTACCTGCACCATGTCTTCCGCACGGGCGAGATCATCTCGTCCATGCTGCTGACCTGGCACAACCTGCACTACTACCAGGAGCTGATGCAGGCCATGCGCGAGGCCATCGCGGCGGATCGTTTCGCCGCGTTCGAAGCGGACTTCCACGCCGCCCGCGCCGAAGGGGATATCGAGCCGCTCTGAGGTGGCGGGTCAGCGCCGGTTGGCGTTCAGGATGCCCCACCGCGTCGCGGTATAGAAGGCGTCGGGCCGTGCGTCGCTCACGAGCAGGACGTCGCATTCCCCGTCGAAGGCCGCGGGCATGCCGTCCTGCCGCGCGACCGGGCCGCCCCAGGGGTCGGTGCCGATCAGCCCCGTCTCCAGAAGCGTGGCGAGATGGCCTGTCATCCAGCGGGCAAGCTCGCCGGGCTGCAACTCCTGCGCATAGGCGTCCTGCAGGGTTTCGACGAACCGCGGGGCGAGATGGACCGTGCCGCCGCCCGCGGACATCACCTCGCGGATGGCGCGCCGCGCGGCATCGGCGGGGTGGGCGTAATTCGTGTCTCCCTCGGCGGCATCCTCGGCGGGGGCCAGCATGGTGACATGGGGCAGGGTGCCGCCATGGGAATTCAGGCAGGCGAAAGGATGCCCGTCGAAGCCGGCGACAGGCGTGAAGAGACGTTGCGCCGCGGGGCCGGTCCCGAAATTCCGCTGCTCGAGATCGCGCGCGACCCGCTCGACAAGGGCTTCGTAGGTCAGCAGGCCGGAGATCGCGGGCCGCGTGCGGCCGCCGCGATAGGCGATCGCGCGTTCGTGGAGGGGCGTGGCCGCGTCTTCTCCCGCCAGCGTCAGGATCAGCCCCGCCGCCCAGAGCGACCCGCAGGATGAGCCGGAGACCGAGGCGAAGAGCGCGGCATCGGTCGGATCGGGCGCGTCCGGCAGGGCGAGCTCGGCCGCAAGGATGCCGTGCGCCTCGGCCAGCGCCGCCCGGAAGGTCGAGAGGCGCACCTGCGCGAGACCGTAGGAGAGGTCGGGGATCAGCCCGAAGACCGTGTCCATCGCCCGGGCCAGGTGCTCTTCGCTGCTGCGCCGCCAGGCCGGGCGGAGGTAACTTTCCACGGCGGCGGTTGCGGCCGTGGCCGTTTCGACCTCGCAGTCGAAGGTCAGCGGTGTATGATTGGTGAACCGCGGCGGCCGCGCCCAGGAGGGCAGGCCCGCGATGACCTCGGGCGTGACCTCCTCGTCTTCCTCGAGGATGCCTTCATCCAGGAGATAGCTGCGCGTTTCCTGCGGGGTGGCGCGCCTGATCGCCCCGGTCTGGAACAGGACAGAGGTCGCCAGCCGACCGACAGGATCGAAGTCGCCGGGGGGGTCATGCTGGATCTCGGCGGGCTGGAGATCCGTCCGCCCCACCGAGAGCATGGTCACCAGCACCAGCGCCAGCGGCGCGGCGATGGCCAGGGGGCGCAGCAGCACCCAACCCACCCAGAGCGCGGCCTGCCCGATGGCGGGCCAGTCGGGGCGGGGGCCTCGGGCGGGTACGGGATCGGGGTCGGGGTCCGATGACATGGCCGGTCACCCGGCCTGCGTGCCGAGAAAGGCCGCGAGGCTCGCCGCGGCGACGCCGCTCAGGGCGTCCCACAGCGGCTTGATGATCGGATGGTCGCGCAAATGCGCGAGCGTCAGCGGCGGCGTGTCCTCGTCATGCCGCGCGCGGAAGAGGGCGACCGCCGTGTTCGCCCCCGCCAGGGCGAAGAAGGCCGCGGCGATGAAATAGGCGATGTAGGCAAGCAGGTAGACAAGGCGGTGCTGCGCATGGATCGGGTCGATCAGCAGGTCCCAGAGGATGACATAGGGCCAGGCCATGATCACCGCGACCAGCATCGCCGCGAAAGACATGCTGAGCGCGGCCTGTTCGGACAGAACCTCCTGCACGCGGGATTTCCGCCCGAGGATGCCCCGCTCGAGCGAGCGGCGATAGGCGAGAAAGGCCACCACGACGAAGGCGGCGACCGTGGGGATCGCCAGCTTGCCCGCCAGCGCGACGGGGCGCACCAGCGTCTCGTTGTCGAAGAGAAAGGCGGTGAAGGAGAAATAGAACTCGTCGGGCAGGAAGTACGCGGCGAGGCGGATCAACAGGAAATTGACCAGCATGCCGCAGATCAGCAGATGAGGGTTGATCGAGGTCACGCGGTCCTCCACTCGCATCGGGCGGGCCCAAGGGCGCGTCCGCACCCAGCTTGCCCTCTCGGTGCGGAAGGCTACGGCGGATGACCGCGTCCGCAAATGCAGGTTTTCCCGCATCCGATGCGTCGGACGGGTCCCGATCCCTCCACAGCATTTTGTGGGTGGGCGCGGGCCAAACCGCTAGCCCTCCCTTGCATGCGTCCGAGAGCGGGCGCATGTTCAGGGCCAAGACACCGGTGTGCGCGCAGTTGAAACTCCACACACCGCGCCCCAAGTTAAGACATCCTTACCCGGAGGGGGCCAATGGCGGCTGCCACGCAGGGCCCGGCCCCTTTGCCAAGACCAAGGAAGGCAGAGCTGAATTGACCCAAGACACCTATCCCGTCCTGCCCTTGCGCGACATCGTGGTCTTCCCCCACATGATCGTGCCGCTTTTCGTCGGCCGCGAGAAATCCGTGCGCGCGCTCGAAGAGGTGATGCAGGACGACAAGCAGATCCTGCTCTCGAGCCAGATCGACCCCTCGGTCGACGACCCGACCGCCGACGGCATCTACCGCACCGGTGTGCTGGCCAACGTGCTCCAGCTTCTGAAGCTGCCCGACGGCACCGTGAAGGTGCTGGTCGAGGGCCGCTCGCGCGTGACGATCGAGGAATTCACGGCGACCGAAAGCTATTTCGAGGCGCGGGTCACCCCGCTCGCCGAGCGGCCCGGAGACGAGGCCTCGACCCGCGCGATGATCGGCGCGGTGGCGGAAGAGTTCGAGAAATACGCCAAGGTCAAGAAGAACATCCCCGAGGACGCCCTGACCACGGTGGGCGAGGCGACCGATCCGGCGAAGCTCGCCGATCTCGTCTCGGGGCACCTGGGCATCGAGGTGGGCCAGAAGCAGGAACTTCTCGAGACGCTCGACATCTCCGAGCGGCTGGAAAAGGTCTATGGCCTGATGCAGGGCGAGATGTCGGTCCTGCAGGTCGAGAAGAAGATCAAGAGCCGCGTCAAGAACCAGATGGAGCGCACGCAGCGCGAATACTATCTGAACGAACAGATGAAGGCGATCCAGCGCGAGCTGGGCGATGGCGACGAGGGCGGCGAGGTGGCCGAACTCGAGGAGCGCATCAACGCCACCAAGCTGTCGAAGGAGGCGCGCGAGAAGGCCGAGGGCGAGCTGAAGAAGCTCAAGAACATGTCGCCCATGTCGGCCGAGGCCACCGTGGTGCGCAACTACCTCGACTGGATCCTGTCGATCCCGTGGGGCGTGAAGTCGCGCGTGAAGAAGGATCTCGGCCGCGCCGAGACCATCCTCGATGATGACCACTACGGGCTCGAGAAGGTGAAGGAGCGCATCGTCGAGTACCTCGCCGTGCAGCAGCGCTCCAAGAAGCTGAAGGGGCCGATCCTCTGCCTCGTTGGCCCGCCCGGCGTGGGCAAGACCAGCCTCGGCAAATCGGTCGCCAAGGCCACGGGGCGCGAGTTCATCCGCATCTCGCTGGGTGGCGTGCGCGACGAGTCCGAGATCCGCGGCCACCGCCGGACCTATATCGGCTCGATGCCCGGCAAGATCATCCAGGCGCTGAAGAAGGCCAAGACGACCAACCCGCTGATCCTGCTCGATGAAATCGACAAGATGGGGCAGGACTTCCGCGGCGATCCGGCCTCGGCCATGCTCGAGGTGCTCGACCCCGAGCAGAACGGAACCTTCGTCGACCATTACCTCGAGGTGGAATACGACCTCTCGAACGTGATGTTCCTGACGACGGCGAACTCCTACAACATGCCGGGCCCGCTTCTGGACCGGATGGAGATCATTCCGCTCGCGGGCTACACCGAGGACGAGAAGCGCGAGATCGCAAAGCAGCACCTCGTCGCCAAGCAGATGAAGAACCATGGTCTTCGGTCGAAGGAATTCGAGCTGACCGAGGCGGCGCTGACCGATGTCATCCGCTACTACACGCGCGAGGCGGGGGTGCGGAACCTCGAGCGCGAGATTGCCAAGCTGGCCCGCAAGGCCGTGACCACCATCGTGAAGGGCGAGACCGACAAGGTTGTCGTGACGCCCGACAAGCTGGAGGAGATGCTGGGCGTGCGTCGCCACAAGTTCGGCCTTGCCGAGAAGGAGGACCAGATCGGCGTCGTGACGGGCCTTGCCTGGACCAGTGTCGGCGGTGACCTGCTGTCGATCGAGGCGCTGCGCCTGCCCGGAAAGGGCCGGATGAAGACGACCGGCAAGCTGGGCGAGGTGATGAAGGAGTCGATCGACGCGGCGGCCAGCTACGTCCGCTCGGTCGCCCCCTCCATCGGGGTCAGGCCGCCGCGGATCGAGAAATGGGACATCCACGTCCACGTCCCCGAAGGCGCGACGCCCAAGGACGGACCCTCGGCCGGCATTGCCATGGTGACCTCGATCGTGTCGGTGCTGACGCAGATCCCGGTGCGCAAGGATATCGCCATGACCGGCGAGGTGACGCTGCGCGGCAACGTGCTGCCGATCGGCGGTCTGAAGGAAAAGCTGCTCGCGGCGCTGAGGGGCGGGATCACCACGGTGCTGATCCCCGAGGACAACGAGAAGGACCTGCCCGAGATCCCCGATAACGTGAAGGAGGGGCTCACGATCATCCCAGTCGCCCACGTGTCCGAGGTTCTCGCCCAGGCGCTGACCCGTCAGCCCGAGCCGATCGATTGGGACGAAGAGGCCGAGGAGGCCGCCGCCGCGGCCCGTGCCGGCGACAGCGGGGGCGAGGGCGCGGTCGCCCACTGACCGCCGCGATCAGGTCCCGGCGCAAGACGAACGCCCCCGCGGTCCGACCGCGGGGGCGTTTGTCATGAGCAGCGGCCCAGGGCGCTTTCCTGTCCGTCGCTGCCCGGCGTCACGCCGATCCTACTTCCCGCCGTATCCGCCGGTTCCCGCCGCGATCAGCATGAGCATGGTCAGGATCGGGACGATCATGTGGCTGTGATGAGCATCCATCTGGGTGGACACGTCCTGCGCGGACATCTGCGGATGCAGGGTCTGGGCCTGGACGGAGGTCGCGGCGAGCGCCGCGCCGAGGGCGGCCGCGAGAGCGAGGTTCTTCATGGTACTTCCCCAACTGGTAAAGAACAGACCACGGCAGGTCGCCCGTGTTTCACTTCAACGTCAAGGCCCAAATGGCTGGAAACATCCGCACTGTGCCCGCCGCCGCGCGCGGGTCCGACTGTGGCGCGATTGGGGACGTGTTCGTGTCGATCCCGTGGCGAAGAGCTGCGATGTCCGCGATTCGCTACATCCTGTGGTCGAGTGGTTTGGTCTGCGCAATTTATGCGTCCGGGCCTGCATTGCCGGGCGTGACGCTGTTGCCGGTCTGCCGCGCCTTCCGATTTGGCGCACTGCCTGTGGATGAATTTCCTTGGGTTCCCCGGCGCTTGGTGGCCAGTGTGCATCCATTCGTCGATTCGAGGAAGACCCATGCCCACGACCATCGGCCTCACGCGGCGTGCCTTGCTGACCGGTGGCTCGGCCGCGCTTGCCACGCCCGTTCTGCTCCGCCCGGCGGCGGCGCAGGACATGGCCCGCGCACCCGTGGCCCCGGTCGTTCCCGACACCGTCACCCGGGTGCACACGGCGCGGCCCCTTGTGGCGATGACCTTCGACGACGGCCCGCATCCGACACTCACGCCGCAGCTGCTCGACATCCTCGCCGAGCGCGGCATCCGCGCGACCTTCTACGTGATCGGCTGGCGTGTCCTGCGCGAGCCTCAGCTGATGCGCCGGATCGTGGCCGAGGGGCACGAGATCGGCAACCACACCTGGTCGCACCCGAGCCTCTACGACTATTCCGATGCCGCCGTCCTGAGCCAGCTCGACCGGACATCGCAGGCCATCCAGGAAACGGTGGGCCGCCCGCCCGTGACCCTGCGCCCGCCTTATGGCAATCTCTATCCCCGCCAGCGCCGGATGGTGATGGACGCGCGCGGGATGCCGACAGTCCTGTGGTCCGTGGACCCCGAGGATTGGCGCCGTCCCGGCTCGGCGGCGGTGGCCGACCGGATCCTGTCGCGGTCCCATCCCGGTGCCGTCATCCTGTCGCATGACATCATCGGAGGGACCGTGCGGGCGATGCCGGCGACGCTCGACGGTCTCGTCGCGCGGGGCTACCAGTTCACCACGGTGTCCGAACTGATCGGCTGGCCACGCTGGGACAGCCGCAACATCCGGCTGGCCAGCAGCAGCTGAACCGGGACCCGGGTGGGGCTGGAAGCGGCCCTCCGGCGCGGGTAGAGTTTGTACCATCCGGAAACGAGGCTCCCGCCGATCGGGATCCAAGGAACCGAGTGCAGTAACGAGGAGGACGCAGGACCATGAGTGGCAAGCAGGACAAGGCAGGCAGCGGCGCGGGATCGCGCAAGTCGACATCCGCAGGGAGCAAGAGCCGCGGCAGCGCGACGCGCAAATCCACCCCAGCCGGCGACAAGGCCCCGCCCGCGGCCAAGGCCCCGAAGGAGCGGCCGCATCTGCGGGCGGTCACCAGCACGGCAGAGCCCGAGCCGCCCAGGCCGCTCGACCCCGAGGTGCCGGGCCCGGAGGGGAATGACGCCTCCGATCCCCGTTTCAAGCGCGGCGACCTGATCGAGGCCGTCGGCCAGCGGACCGCCCTGAAACGGTCCGACTCCAAGCTTGTGCTCGAGCTGGTGCTCGAGGAGTTGGGCAAGGCGCTCGACGGCAATGACGATCTGGTCCTGCCGCCCCTCGGCAAGCTGATGGTCAAGAACCGCAAGTCCGATGCCGATGGGCCGGGTGTCCTGACCGTCAGGATCCGCCGTCCGCGAGTTGCGGGTGAGGCCGCCGGCGAGAGCCCTCTTGCAGACCCCGGCGAGGATGGCTAAAGACGCCCCACCCGGCGGGTGATTAGCTCAGTGGTAGAGCGCTTCGTTCACATCGAAGATGTCGGGGGTTCAAATCCCTCATCACCCACCACCTTTCCCGCACCGACCGATCGAGCGGCCTGTCACAGCCGCATCAGCTAGCCTTGCGCGCCGTCGCAGACACGCGTGCCGTGCTGGTTGTGGATCGTGATCGCCACGGTCAGGACCCCCGTCATGTGTCCCGGCTCCAGCCGGATGATCTCGAAGGCGGGATACAGCGTGTCGCCGCAATGGACCGGGGCGAGAAAGCGCGAGGATTGCGCGATGAATCCGATCAGCGCCTCGCCCATCTGGTGCGCCGGCGGGCTGGCCCCGATCGCGGCCCGGATCAGCGTCCGGTAGCCGTCGGCCAACGGGTCCGGGTGGCCCTGGGCGGCGCAGTAGGGGCGGTCGTAATGGATCGGACGGGTGTCGCCCGACGCGGCCTGGAACGCGGCGAAAACGCCCTCCGTCATGGCTGCGCGAGGGGGCGCGCAAGACCTCTCCCACCCGAAACGCGTCGAAACGGCGGGTCGCATGGGCGCGATGGGTGGCGGGGTCGACTTCGGCCATCGGCATCGGCCCTGCACCATCGGACTTGCACGGCGCGCCGCGGGGCGCTAAGCCGCCGTCGCCCGGAGGGTGGTTAGCTCAGTTGGTAGAGCGCTTCGTTTACACCGAAGATGTCGGGGGTTCGAGTCCCTCACCACCCACCAAGGGCCATCCGCGGCGCGGGGACCAGGCGGCTGTCGCCGGTCGCGGGGTTTTCACGACGATCGTCACGTCCCGAGAAGGCGCGCGGTTTTCCCGGGCAGAGCCGAAGGACAGCGGCGCCATCACGTCGCGGCCGGTGAGGCCGAGGGCGTCGGAAAGACGGTCACCCTCGCGGTATCGGCAGACGGGGGCGTATTTCGTGCGAATGTGCACATGAAATGCGTCCTTGTGCGGGTTTTGTGCGGCATTGGGTAGTCTAGGTTAGGGGAACCGTCAGTCACAGGAGACCCCGCCGATGAGCTGGAACCCCGCCCTCGACCCGCATTGCCCGACCGGCGACGATGTCGACGCCATCGAGACCCTGATCGTGCCGCGCGCCCGCGACCTTGGCGATTTCGAGGTGCGCCGTGCGCTGCCTGCTCCCCGCCGGCAGATGGTCGGGCCCTTCATCTTCTTCGACCAGATGGGTCCGGCCGAGTTCGTGACGGGGCAGGGGATCGACGTGCGCCCGCATCCCCATATCGGGCTGGCGACGGTCACCTATCTCTACAAGGGCCGGTTTCATCACCGCGACAGCCTCGGCACCGACCAGTGGATCGACCCCGGCGCGGTGAACCTGATGACCGCGGGCCACGGCATCACCCATTCCGAGCGGGTGGACGGCGAGATGCTGAAACAGCCCTACAGCCTCTTTGGCATCCAGACCTGGATCGCGCTGCCGAAGGATGCCGAGGACAGTGCACCCGCCTTTGTCCATGCGCCGAAGGACGCGCTGCCGCTGCTCGAGGGCGAGGGAAAGCGCCTGCGCCTGATCCTCGGGTCCGCCTATGGCGAACGTGCGCCGGTCGCGACGGCCTCCGAGATGTTCTACCTCGACGCCCTGCTCGAGGCGGGCGCGAAGCTGCCCATGCCCGACGATCACGAGGATCGCGGCGCCTATGTCACGCAAGGTTCGGTCGAGATCGCGGGACAGCGTTTCGAGCCCGGGCAGATGATGGTCTTTCGCCCCGGCGACCGGGTGTCGATGACGGCGGGCCCTGAGGGGGCGCGGGTGATGCTTCTGGGCGGGGCCACGCTGGAGGGGCCGCGGCACATCTGGTGGAATTTCGTCGCCTCCTCGAAGGAGCGGATCGAGGAGGCCAAGGAGGCCTGGCGCAAGGGCGACTGGGAGCATGGCCGCTTCCAGCTTCCCCCCAACGACAACGCGGAGTTCATCCCGCTGCCCGAGCGGTGATCTCATGGGCCTTGCCCCCGCCACGGGGCGGGGGCAGGCTCCGCCCATGACGATCCGCCCCGCCACCATGTCCGTCCCGTGCCCGCCGACCCGGGCCGAGGTCTTGCGCAACCGCCTTTGGGCGCGCCCGGCGGCGCCTGCATGACCGACCAGTCGCGCGCGATCCTGTTCATCCTCCTGGGAATGCTCTGCATCTCGGTCAACGACATGGGCATCAAGCTTCTGTCGGGGGAGTATCCCCTGCACCAGATGGTCTTCGTGCGTTCGGCGATCGGGGTGGCGATCAGCCTCGTGATCCTGCGGGCCGAGGGGGGGCTTGCGCTCCTGCGCACCGACCGGCCACGTCTCCATGCGCTCCGGGCCGGGCTGATCGTGGTGGCCAACATGACCTTTTTCGCGGCGCTTGCGGTGATGCCGCTGGGCGCTGCGACGGCGCTGTTCTTCGTGGCCCCGCTCTTCATCACGCTTCTGGCGGTTCCGGTGCTGGGCGAGCCGGTGGGCCGGCACCGCATGGCGGCCATCGCCGTGGGGCTGCTGGGCGTCGGTGTCATGATGGCGCCGGGTGTCGACTGGGGCGACATAGGCCGTGCGAGCCTTCTGCTGCCGGTGGCCGCGGCGGCCTGTTACGCGGGCATGCAGGTGCTGACCCGCAAGCTCGGCGCGCGTTCGGCGGCCTCGGCCATGGCGATCTACATCCAGTCCGCGTTCCTGCTGGTGTCGATCACCTTCTTCCTCGTCGCGGGCGACGGGCGCTTCGTCGAAAGCGTGGCGCATCCGGCCGCCGTGTTCCTGTTGCGCGCCTGGGTCTGGCCCGCGGCGGAGGACTGGTGGCTTTTCGGGGTCCTGGGCGTGATGTCGGCGACGATCGGCTATTGCCTCTCGATGGCCTACAAGCACGGCACGGCCTCGGTCGTGGCTTCCTACGAATACGCGGCGCTGCCGCTTGCGATCTTCTGGGGCTGGGCCATCTTCGGCGAGGTGCCGCGCCCCGTCGTCTGGCTCGGCATCGCGCTGATCGCGGGGGCGGGGCTTTACGTCTTCGCCCGCGAGCGGGCGCAGGACCGGGCCCTGGCCTCGGCCCGGCCGATCCGGCGCGGATGAGGGGGTGCGGAAAAACGCGGGCACGGGGCCAAAGCCGCTTGACGCCGCGCTCCGGCGGTCCTATTCCCAGCCCCCACGCGGTTGTAGCTCAGTTGGTTAGAGTACCGGCCTGTCACGCCGGGGGTCGCGGGTTCGAGCCCCGTCAACCGCGCCACTTTCCTCGGACGTCCGGCGACGCAAGTCGGCTGAGCGTCACGAAACGGCCCCCGCCCCGGCGGGGGCCGTTCGCGTTTCGGGAACGGGCAGGGGGGGTGGCGTGATCTGGATGTTACTCCTGCCCGCGGCGGCGCTGGCGCTGGCCTATGGCGCGGTCTGGACGCTCAGGCCCGTGTCGCCCGCGCGCTCGGTCATCAAGACGGGTTCGACCGCTCTGCTGGCGCTGGCCGGTCTCTGGGCCGGGGTGCCGGGGATCGCGCTTGCGCTGGCGCTGGGTGCCATCGGCGACTGGTTCCTGTCGCGCCCGCGCGAGGTGGGCTTCCTGCCGGGCCTCGGCAGCTTCGCGCTCGGCCATGGGGTCTATCTCCGGGTCCTCTGGCCGCTGGCCGGGCCGCCGGGGCTGCTGGCATCGCTGGTCCTTTCGGGCGTCGCCCTGGCGCTCATCTCGGCGCTCTGGTCCCGTCTCGGCGCCCTGCGCGGCCCGGTCGCGGCCTATGCCGCGCTGTCGGTGGCGCTGGGTCTTGTCGCGCTGGGGATGCCGGCGGGCCTGCTGCCCCTTGGTCTTCTGGCCTTCATCCTGTCGGATATCGTGCTGGCCGTGGCCCTGTTTCTCCTGCCCCCGTCACACCCCGCGCAGCCGGTCCTGTCGCGGCTTCTCTGGGTGCTCTACTGGGGCGGGCAGGCCGCGATCCTGCTGGGGGCGATCCGGGTGTTTTCGGCCATTGACGGGGGGGCGGGGATTGCCTAAAGCGCACCTCACGCGGTTGTAGCTCAGTTGGTTAGAGTACCGGCCTGTCACGCCGGGGGTCGCGGGTTCGAGCCCCGTCAACCGCGCCATTTCCCCCCGACATCACGCTTTCCGCTGGTCCCGGCACCCGCGCGCGTTACCGTTGCGCCATGCGTGCGCTTGCCCTTTGCCTTGCCCTTTGTGCCGCCCAGCCCGCCCCCGCAGAGGAGGGGCGGCCGGTCACGCTCGACCCCGCCGCGGTCCTTGCGCTCGGGGCCGAGCCCTGGCTCGACCGGGCGGGCTTCCGTGACCGTCTGGACCTGGCGCTTGGCGGCATCACCGTCGACATGCCCCGCCTGCCCGAGGCGCTGCGCGCCGGGGACCCGTTCCTGTGGTCGCTCACCGGCCGCTTCGGCGCCCCGCTCGAGGGCGCGCGGGTGCCCGGCGGCCTCTTCGCCTGCTCGCGCTACGGGCTCGCAACCCGCGACCTGATGGCCGAAACCAGCCTGAGCGACCCGCGCGCCTTCACGCTCTTCGGGGCGACCCAGGCCGCCCATGACGATGCCGAGGCCTGGCCCGAGGCGGGCCTTGCGCGCGTCGCCTGCACGATCACATGGGACGATACGCGCCGCGTGGCGATCATCCCCGAAGGACCGGCCTCCGCCGCGCTGCAGGCGCGTTTCGACGAGGTTCTGCGCCTTGGCGATGCCGAGATTCTGGGAGACGGCTGGCAAGACCGGCCGCCGCGCTACGGCGAAGACGGCTACCGGCTCGAGGCGCGATCGGGGACGGCAACCAGCGTGCTGCTCTACGACAGCGCGGTGATCGAGCTGACCGTGGGTCACCAGGCGATCCGGTTCCGCGCCTTCCTGCTGAACGGCGGGGTCTGAGGCGGGCCGTCAGCCCTTCCAGATCCAGCCGCCTCCGAAGATTCGGCCGCCCTCGGGCGCGTAGAAGACGCAGGCCTGGCCGGGGCTCACGCCCTCTTCGGCGGTGATCAGTTCGACCTCGGCGGTCGTCTCGCTGAGGGGCCGGATCGTGGCCGCGCGCGGCGGCCGGGTCGAGCGGATCTTGACCTCCAGCTCCCACGCGTCGCGCGAGGTGAAGGGCTCATCCCCAAGCCAGTTGATCTCGCGCACCGGAACCGTGCGGGTCGAGAGCGCGTCCTTGGGTCCGACGACGACGCGCCGCGTGTCGGGGTCGAGCTTCACCACGTAGAGCGGGTCGGAGAGCCCCCCGATGCCAAGCCCGCGGCGCTGGCCGATGGTGTAATGGATCACGCCCCGGTGCTCGCCCAGAACGGTGCCGTCCATGTCCACGATCTCTCCCGGCTCGGCAGCCCCCGGCCGCAGCTTCTCGATCACCGCGGCATAGTTGCCGTTCGGCACGAAGCAGATGTCCTGGCTGTCGGGCTTGTCTGCGACCGACAGCCCGTATTTCGCCGCGAGCGCCCGTGTCTCGGCCTTGGAGGCGAGGTGCCCCAGCGGGAAGCGCAGGTAATCCAGCTGCTCCTGCGTGGTGGAGAAGAGGAAATAGGACTGGTCGCGCGCGGCATCGGCGGCGCAATGCAACTCGGCGCCCTTGGCGCCCGTCTTGCGCTGGATGTAATGGCCGGTCGCCATGCAATCCGCATCGAGGTCCCTTGCCGTTTCCAGCAGGTCCTTGAACTTCACCCGCTCGTTGCAGCGGATGCAGGGCACGGGCGTGGCCCCCGCGAGGTAGCTGTCGGCGAACTCGTCGATCACGGCCTCGCGGAAGGTGTTCTCGTAGTCGAGCACGTAATGCGGAAAGCCCATGGTCTCGGCCACGCGGCGCGCATCGTGGATGTCGCGGCCGGCACAGCAGGCACCCTTCTTGGCCAGCGCCGCGCCGTGGTCGTAGAGCTGCAGCGTGACGCCCACGACATCGTAGCCTTCCTCGGCCAGCATGGCCGCCACGACCGACGAGTCGACCCCGCCCGACATGGCCACGACCACGCGGGTCTCCGCCGGGGGCTTGGCAAACCCGAGCGAATTCAAGCTGTCCGGCCGGTCGAGCGCCATGGTCGAGGGTCCCGTGAATGTCCAGTGAAGCGGGGGATTTACCGGGAATATAGGAAAAACCGAGGCGACCACAACCTCTGCGCTTACCTCGAATTAAGCAATGCCGGTGCAGGACTGCGGACATCGAGAGCAACGTGGAGGCGGCAGAAGATGTACATCCGACGGATCCCCGGACCGACATCCGTGACCCTGGCGGACGGACGCAGGATGACGCGCGCGGACCTTCCGCCGCCTGAGACGCGGCGATGGGTCGCCAGCCGCAAGGCGGCCGTGGTCCAGGCGGTCGAGAGCGGGCTGATCTCGGCCGAGGAGGCACAGAGCCGCTGGGACCTGTCGGAGGAGGAACTCGAGGGCTGGCGCGCGGCGGCGGCCCGCCACGGCATCGGCGCGCTCAAGGCCACGGCGCTTCAGCGATATCGGTCCTGACGGCGAAAACGGCTGGCTCAGACCGCACCTGTCTGAAAAGGTAACTTGAAATTAATCATTTCGCTCGAACTTGGCCGAACATGAAGAGATTCGGAGAAGCCTGATGCGTGTTTTACTAGTTGAAGACGATCCCACGACCTCCCGCAGCATCGAGATGATGCTCAGGCATGCCAATCTCAACGTTTACGCCACCGACCTGGGGGAGGAGGGGATCGACCTCGCCAAGCTCTACGATTACGACATCATCCTGCTGGACCTGAACCTGCCGGACATGAACGGGCATGACGTCCTGCGCCAGCTGCGCAGCGCGCGGGTGACCACGCCGATCCTCATCCTGTCGGGCCACGACGACCCCGAGAACAAGCTCAAGGGGTTCGGCTTCGGCGCCGACGATTACCTGACCAAGCCCTTCCACCGCGATGAGCTGGTCGCCCGCATCCACGCCATCATCCGCCGCTCGAAGGGGCACGCGCAATCGGTGATCCGCACCGGCAAGATCGCGGTGAACCTCGACGCGAAGACGGTCGAGGTGGAGGGCCAGACCGTTCACCTGACCGGCAAGGAATACCAGATGCTTGAGCTTCTGAGCCTGAGAAAGGGAACGACGCTGACCAAGGAAATGTTCCTGAACCACCTTTACGGCGGCATGGACGAGCCTGAGCTGAAGATCATCGACGTCTTCATCTGCAAGCTGCGCAAGAAGCTGACGACGGCGACCGAGGGCGAGAATTACATCGAGACGGTCTGGGGCCGCGGCTACGTGCTGCGCGATCCCTTGCCCGTGCGGGGCGGGCTCGGGGTTGCGATGAACGCCTGAAACCGGCAACCGAAGGCTTCGCATGGGCTGGAAATCCGCTTCGCCGCCTCCTAAACCCAAGGGAACGCAACCGGGCAGGGGGATGGGCGCGCGATGGCCGAGGAACTGGACCGTGCAGCGGCGCAGGCAGCAGCCCTGAGCGAGGCCGCCGCGCGGGAAAGACTGGCCGAGCTTGCCGCCCTGCTCGACGAGGCGAACCGCGCCTATTACCAGGATGACGCCCCCACGCTCGAGGATGCGGCCTATGACGCGCTCAAGCGCGAACTGGCCGCGATCGAGGCGCGTTTCCCCGAGCTCAGGCGCCCCGACAGCCCCACCGGGCAGGTGGGCGCCGCCCCCGCCGAAGGCTTTTCCAAGATCACCCATGCCGAGCCGATGCTGTCGCTGGCCAATGCCTTCGACGACGGCGACGTGACCGATTTCGTGGCCGGTATCCGGCGCTACCTCGGCCTTGCGCCGGATGCGCCGCTCGCCTTCACGGCCGAGCCCAAGATCGACGGCCTGTCGCTCTCGCTCCGTTACGAGGGGGGGCGGCTGGTGTCGGCGGCCACCCGCGGCGACGGGCAGGTGGGCGAGAACGTGACCGCGAACGCGCGCACCATCGACGATATTCCCCTTGTCCTCGAGGGCGCGCCGGAGGTGCTGGAAGTCCGGGGCGAGGTCTACATGAGCCACGTCGATTTCGCCGCCCTGAACGAGCGGCAGGCCGCGGCCGGGGCCAAGACCTTCGCCAATCCGCGCAACGCCGCCGCCGGCTCTCTCCGGCAGCTCGACGCCGAGGTGACGCGCGCGCGGCCCCTGCGGTTCTACGCCTATTCCTGGGGGCAGCTGTCGGCCCCGCTCGCCGACACGCAGATGGGTGCGATCCGGCGGCTGGGCGCGCTGGGGTTCGTGACGAACCACCTGACCCGCCGCTGCGACACGCTCGAGGAGATGCTGGACCATTACGCGGCGATCGAGGCGGGGCGCGCGACACTCGGCTATGACATCGACGGCGTCGTCTACAAGGTCGATGACCTGTTGCTGCAGGCCCGCCTCGGGCTGCGCTCGACCACGCCGCGTTGGGCCATCGCGCACAAGTTCCCGGCGGAACTGGCCTGGACGCGGCTGGAGGCCATCGACATCCAGGTCGGCCGCACCGGCGCGCTCAGCCCCGTGGCCCGCCTGACGCCCGTCACCGTCGGTGGCGTGGTCGTGTCGAACGCAACGCTTCACAACGAAGATTACATCGCCGGGCGCGACGCCAACGGCGCACCGATCCGGCCAGATGAAAACGGGATCGGCAAGGACATCCGCGTCGGCGACTGGGTGCAGGTCTACCGGGCGGGCGACGTCATCCCCAAGCTGGCGGATGTCGACCTGTCGAAGCGGCCGGCGGACGCGACGCCCTTTGCCTTCCCCACGACCTGCCCCGAATGCGGGTCCGAGGCGATCCGCGAGGAAGGCGACGCCGTGCGCCGCTGCACCGGCGGTCTGATCTGCCCCGCGCAGGCGGTCGAGAAGCTGAAGCATTTCGTCTCCCGCGCGGCCTTCGACATCGAGGGGCTGGGCGCAAAACAGGTCGAGGCCTTCCATGCCGACGGCTGGATCAGGGAGCCCGCCGATATCTTCACGCTCGAGGACCGCTACGGAAGCGGGTTGCAGCAGCTCAGGAATCGCGAGGGCTGGGGCGAGAAATCGGCGCGGAACCTCTTCGACGCCATCGCCGAGCGCCGCCGGATCGGGCTGGGCCGCGTGATCTTCGCGCTCGGCATCCGCCACGTGGGCGAGGTGGCGGCCAATGACCTCGCCCGGCATTTCGGAAGCTGGCCCGCGCTGGCCGACACGGTCGACGCCGCCGCCCCGGCGGCCCATGCCCATCGCGCGGC
>WVSO01000028.1 GCA_015689745.1 Rhodobacterales bacterium HKCCSP123
GAGCGGGTCGCCCGCGCCTCCTGGTCGATGGCGTCGCCGGTATGGGTCTGCGCCACGCCGCCGCCGCCCGAGTAGCGCGCCAGCGCCCAGGCCGCGCCCGCGGTGTCGGCGATGCCCGCCCGCACCGTCAGGCCAAGGTCGGCGCAATCCTCGTGGACCTGCGCAAACAGTGCCTCTTCCCCGCCGAAGAGATGGGCGCAGCCCGTCAGGTCGACCAGCAGCGCCTCGGCCCCCTCCTCGGCGACCCAGGGGCTGAACCGGCCCGCCCAGCGGCGCAGCGCCGCCAGCGCCTGCGCATCGCGCTGCGGCTCGTGCGGGCGGGTGATCAGGTCGGGGCAGAGCGTCACCGCCTCGGCCAGCGCCTGCCCCCGCCTGAGGCCCCGCGCGCCGGCCGCCACGTTCAGCGAGACGACCTCGCGCAGGTTCCCGGTCTCGCCCACCACGGCAAGCGGGATCTCGGCCAGCGCGGGCTCGGCGCGCAGCACGCGCTCGGCGGCCAGTCGCGGGAACCACAGCGACAGGATGCGCCGGTTGATCGGCCGGGCGGGGCGGGGGGCGGTGTCGGACATGGGCGGCAGCATGTTCACTTTATGTTCTCATACCTAGATCGCACGGGGCTGGGAGTCGAGTCCGCGCGGCCCTAGATGCGGGGGATGGAACGATTGGCCGATCTCATCACCCGACATGCCCGGGACGGGCGCCTCGACCGGATCGGGCTGCGCCCCGAACGGCTGGCCGCGCCGGTCGCGGTCGATGCGGCCGATGTCCTGGAGCGCGGGCTGACGGGCGACCACGCCCGCCCCGGCAAGCGGGCCGTCACGCTGATCCAGGCCGAACATCTCGCGGTCATCGGCGCCTACCTGGGCCGCGGCCCGGTCGCACCGGAGGTGCTGCGCCGCAACCTCGTGGTGTCGGGACTGAACCTGTCGGCGCTCAAGGGGCGGCGCATCGCCATCGGCGGCGCGGTCCTACGCCTGACCACCGTCTGCGCGCCCTGTTCGCGGATGGAAGCGGCGCTTGGCCCCGGCGGGTATTCCGCGATGCGCGGGCACGGCGGATGGTGCGCCGAGGTGCTGATCCCGGGGCGGATCGCGATTGGCGACGCGGTCAGGCCGCTCTCAGAGGAATAGCGCCACGTTGTTGCGCAGGATGATCTCGAGCGCGTAGAGGCCAAGAATGAAGATCAGCGGCGCCAGGTCGAGGCCGCCCATCGCCGGAAGGCGGCGGCGGATCGGGCCGTAGACGGGTTCGAGCAGGCGGTTCAGCCCGTCCCAGAGCTGCGCGACGATCGGCTGGCGCATGTTGAGGACGCCGAAATTGATCAGCCAGCTCATGATGATATGGGCCAGCACGATGAAGAAGGCCACGTCGATCAGCAGCATGAGGATCTGGAAAAGCGAGGTCATCGGCGGTGCGGTCCCTTTGGCTGGCGTTCCTGCCAGATAGTCGGGCCGGAGGCGCGGTGCAAGCGGCGCGCCGTCAGGGCGCTCTGCCCGCGTCGGTTCCGCGAGTCCCCCGGTTCGTTTCCGGCACGGAGAGGCGGAAGAGGGGGGGATGACGCCACGGCGGGCTTGAACCGGGCGGGCGGGTGCGCTTTGGCAGGCGCATGTACCCGTTCCTCCGCTTCGCCACCGTCACCCTGTCCGAGCGCCGCAAGCCGCGGATCGGCCTCTTCGACACGCATGTTCTGCCGATGCGCTGCCTGCCGAACGATCTCGACGGGTTCCTCGAGATGAACAACGGGCGCATCCTGACGCTGTTCGACCTGGGGCGCTTCGCCGTTGCGATCCGCACGGGGCTCTGGGACGTGCTCCGACGCGAGGGCTGGGGGCTGGTCGTCGCCGGGTCCTCGGTGCGCTACCGCGCGCGGATCACCGGTTTGCAAGGCTTCGCGCTGCGCACCCGGCTGGTCGGCTGGGACGCGCGCTTCGTCTACATCGAGCAGGCGATGTGGCGCGGCGCGACCTGCTGCAACCACGCGCTTCTGCGCACCGGCGTCACCGAGAAGGGTCGGCTGGTGCCGACCGACCGTGTCGCCGCGGCGATGCGGCACGAGGGCGCTTCGCCCGAGCTGCCGGGATGGGCCCGTGCCTGGGCCGAGGCCGACGCTCGGCGCCCCTGGCCGCCGATGCAGGACACCCCACCAAGCCCGTAGACAAGCCGCCACGCTTCGCGGAAGGTGCGGGGCATGAGCACGACCGCCATTCCCCCGGCCCCTCCGAGCCAGCCTGCCGACCTGCGCGCCGCGACACGCCGGGTCTGGGGCTGGTGGGCCTTCGACTGGGCAAGCCAGCCCTACTTCACGCTCTGCCTGACCTTCATCTTCGGCCCCTATTTCGCCGCCGTCGCGACCGAGACCTTCATGGCGCAGGGCCTGGCCGAACAGGCCGCCGACGCCCGCGCGCAAAGCCTGTGGTCGCTGGGGCAGACGGTGTCGGGCATGCTGATCGCGCTTTGCGCGCCGATCCTCGGGGCCTTTGCCGACAACACCGGTCGGCGGATGCCGTGGATCGTGACCTTTTCCGCCTTCTACGTCGCCGGGGCGCTGGCGCTGTGGTTCATGATGCCCGACGGATCCTTCATGGTGGGGGCGCTGATCGCTTTCGGGATCGGGCTGATCGGGGCCGAGTTCACGACGATCTTCACCAATTCCATGCTCCCCGAACTGGGCGAGGCCAGCGCGATCGGGCGGCTGTCGGGAACGGGCTTCGCCTGGGGCTACCTTGGCGGGGTGCTGGCGCTGTTCATCATGCTGATCTTCTTCGCCGAGGGGGAAAGCGGCAAGACATTCGTGGGCCTCGACCCGGCCTTCGGCCTCGATCCGGACGCCCGCGAGGGCACGCGCTTCGTCGGGCCCTTCGCGGCGCTCTGGTACGTCGTTTTCATGATCCCCTTCTTCCTCTGGGTGCGAGAGCCGCGCCGCCCCGCGACGCATCCGAGTTTCGGCGCCGCGCTGCATGACCTCCTGCAGACGGTGAAGGGCCTGCCCCGCCGCACCAGCCTTTTCGCATATCTCGGCTCGTCGATGTTCTACCGCGATGCCCTGAACGCGCTTTACGGCTTCGGCGGGACCTACGCCGTGCTGGTGCTGAACTGGTCGATCACCCAGGTCGGCATCTTCGGGATCGTCGGGGCGATCACCTCGGCGCTGACCACCTGGATCGGCGGCAAGATCGACAGCCGGGTGGGGCCGAAGCCGGTGATCATCGGCTCGATCCTGGTCCTGATCGTGGTCTGCGCGGTGGTTCTGGGCATGACCCGTGAGAGCATCTGGGGTGTCACCCTGGCCGAGGGATCGTCGGTGCCCGACATCACCTTCTACATCTGCGGCGCGATCATCGGCGGCGCGGGTGGCGTGCTGCAGGCCTCGTCGCGCTCTCTGATGGTGCGCCACGCCCCGCCCGCGCGCCCGACCGAAGCCTTCGGCCTCTACGCGCTCTCGGGCAAGGCCACGGCCTTCCTCGGCCCGGCGCTGATCGGGGTCACGACCTGGTTGACGGAAAGCGCGCGGCTGGGAATGCTTCCGCTGATCGGGCTGTTCAGCCTTGGACTGATCCTGTTGACCTGGGTCCGTGCAGAAGGGGAAACGACGTGACCGTCACCCGTCCACTTCTACCCGTCATCGCCGCGCTGCTGGCCGTGGCCGTGTCCTGTGCGCCGACAGGCGGGTCGGGCCCCGCGCTGCCGCCGCTCGACGCGACACGATCGGGGCAGGAGGCGCGGCTTCTTTTCGGGGCCGAGCGGGCGCCCGCGGCCGGTCCTTCGGAGGTGATCGGCTTCTACTCGCGCGGCTGCCTCGCCGGGGCCGAGGAACTGCCCGAGACCGGACCGACCTGGCAGGCGATGCGGCTCAGCCGCAATCGAAACTGGGGCCATCCGGTGCTGGTCGACTACGTGCGGGACCTGTCGGCCCGCGTGGCGGCCCAGACCTCGTGGAACGGGCTCTACGTCGGCGACATGCAGCAGCCGCGCGGCGGACCGATGCTGACGGGGCACGTGAGCCACCAGTCGGGCCTCGACGTCGACATCTGGATGCTGCCGCCGGGACGCCTGGACCTGAGCGAGGCGGAGCGCGAGAGCCTGTCGTCGATCTCGACCCGTTCGGCGCGCGGTGCGCGGGTGGGCGAGAACTGGACGGCGGAACACATGGAGGTGCTGCGCCTTGCCGCCAGCGATCCGCGCGTGGCGCGGATCTTCGTCTTCGCCGGGGCAAAGGTCTGGATGTGCGACAACGCCACCGGGGACCGGTCGTGGCTGCGCACGATCCGCCCCGCGAACGGGCATCACTACCATTTCCACGTCAGGCTGAACTGCCCGCCCGGCTCGCGCGGCTGCGAGGGGCAGGAGGCGCCGCCGCCCGGCGATGGCTGCGACGAGGCCCGCGCACGGGCCGAGGCGATCCTGAACCCGCCGCCGCCCGACCCGGATTACGTGCCGCCGCCCCCCCGCGGGCCGATGACCCTGGCC
Source organism: Rhodobacterales bacterium HKCCSP123 (assembly GCA_015689745.1). GTDB lineage: Bacteria > Pseudomonadota > Alphaproteobacteria > Rhodobacterales > Rhodobacteraceae > Roseicyclus. The sequence goes on from WVSO01000028.1 coordinate 4,468, forward strand.
GAGTTGCCGCGGCAATGCGCGGCGCTCCTGTCGGGCGGTTAACGCCCCGGAATCGCGCCCCGCTTGCCGGACCGGTCCCAGCCGTCGATGACGGCGAGCGCATCCTCGGCGGTTTCCACGAAACGGAACAGCGACAGGTCCTCGGCCGAGATCGTGCCGGCCTTGGCCAGCGCGTCCCAGTTGACGATGTCGCGCCAGAAGGCTTCGCCGAAGAGCAGGACGGGCACCTGTTCCATGCGGCCTGTCTGGATCAGCGTGAGCGACTCGAAGAGCTCGTCGAGCGTGCCGAAGCCGCCGGGGAAGACGGCGATGGCCTTGGCGCGCAGCAGGAAATGCATCTTGCGGATGCCGAAATAGTGGAAGTTGAAGCACAGCTCGGGCGTGACGTATTCGTTCGGCACCTGTTCGTGCGGCAGCACGATGTTGAGGCCGATGGAACAGCCCCCCGCCTCGGAGGCGCCGCGGTTGCCGGCCTCCATCACGCCGGGGCCGCCGCCGGTGACGATGACATTCTCGGTGCAGTCGGTGGCGACGGAGCGCTCTGTGATCATGCGGGCGAAGCGGCGCGCCTCGTCGTAGTAGCGGCTCATGTCGCGGAGCGCATCGCTCTTGGCGCCGTCCTTCGCCTCGGGGCGGGGGATGCGCGCGCCGCCGAAAAGCACGACGGTGGACTGGATGTTGCGCGCGTCGAGCTCGAGCTGGGGTTTCAACAGCTCGAGCTGCAGGCGGACCGGGCGCAACTCGTCCCTGAGCAGGAAGTCGGGGTCGTCGAAGGCCAGCCGGTAGGCGGGCGAGCGCGCCTGCGGCGTGTCGCGGACATGGCGGGTGGACTCGAGATCCTGGCCTGCGTGGCGGAACGGTCCGCGGGGGTCGTCCTTCATGGTCTGTCCTTTCGCGCTTCGCTGGTGACCTAGCCCGACCGCGCCCGGATTGCCAGCAGGGGGCGCGCCCGCTATGACCGCGCGCGACGCCATTGAACCCCGAGGGAGCCCCGACCATGTCCAACGCCCAGCTGGAAGCCGCCATCGAAGCCGCGTGGGAGGCCCGCGACACGATCACCCCCGCCACCAAGGGGGAGACCCGCGAGGCGATCGAGGACACGCTGACGGCGCTGGACAGCGGCAGCCTGCGCGTGGCCGAGCGCGGCGAGGACGGCACCTGGCACGTGAACCAGTGGGCGAAGAAGGCGGTGCTCCTCGGCTTCCGCCTGAAGGACATGGAGATGCAATCCGGCAGTGCGCAGGGCGGCAGCTGGTGGGACAAGGTCGACAGCAAGTGGGCCGGCTGGGGCGAGAATGAATGGGGCGCCGCGGGCTTTCGCGCGGTTCCGAACTGCGTCGTGCGCCGCTCGGCCTATATCGCGCCGGGCGTGGTGCTGATGCCGAGCTTCGTGAACCTCGGGGCTTACGTGGATTCGGGAACCATGGTGGACACCTGGGCGACGGTCGGGTCTTGCGCGCAGATCGGCAAGAACGTCCACCTGTCGGGTGGTGTGGGGATCGGCGGCGTGCTGGAGCCGATGCAGGCGGGCCCGACGATCATCGAGGACAACTGCTTCATCGGCGCGCGGTCCGAGGTGGTCGAGGGCTGCATCGTGCGCGAGGGCTCGGTCCTGGGCATGGGCGTCTTCATCGGGAAATCGACCAAGATCGTCGACCGGGAAACCGGCGAGGTGATGTATGGCGAAGTGCCGAGCGGTTCGGTCGTGGTGGCGGGGTCGATGCCGTCGAAGAACGGCGTGAACCTTTACTGCGCGGTGATCGTGAAGCGCGTGGACGAGAAGACGCGCGCGAAGACCTCGATCAACGAGCTGCTGCGCGACTGAGGACGCGCAAGGCCGGGCCCTGGCCTGCCCCGGTCGGGGTGGGCTGGCCTGTGGTGCGCATCGGCACCGGGGTGTGTCTCGTGGTGGTTGGTCCGTCGTGTCGAATAGGATGGCGGCGCCGCCAAGGCGGTGTCCGTGGATCGACCCGGGCGCTACCCCGGACCCCTGTCCGGCTCGTGTCGGACCCCGCGGGAGGCGGGGCGCGGAGACCTGGTGGTGTGGCAGGGGCGTCACCCGCCTGCCGGGACATGTCCTTGGGGGAAGGTCTATGCCACGGCGGGGTTAACGAAGCGTTGAGCGGGGTGGGAAATCCCGCCCACCCTACGACCCGCGGAGCCGTTCCAGGACGCGAAGCGAGGCGTAGCCGTCGGGCACCCAACCGATCGCGGCCTGGAAGCGGCGCACCGATTCGATGGTTTCCGGCCCGACGATGCCGTCGACGTTGTGGCGGTGGAAACCGCCCTGTGCCAGGCGGCGCTGCAATTCCTCCCGCTCGGCGAGGCTGAGGGCCCGATCTCCGCGCGGCCAGGACCCGCCGAACGCAGGCCCGCCCGCGATCCGGTCCGACAGGTGGCCGACCGCGATGACATAGGCATCGGCGGGGTTGTAGCGCTCGATGACGTGGAAATTGTCGTAGATCACCAGCGCCACGCCGCGGTGCCCCGCGGGCAGCAGGATCGAGGCCTCGCCATGGTCGGGCACGCGCCCGCCACTTGCCAGCCGCACGCCGCGCGCGTTCCAGAACGCCGCGTCGCGCTTCACGCGCTCGCCCGTGAGGGCATAGTCGAACCCCTCGGGCAGGCGCACCTCCATCCCCCAGGGTTGGCCGGTGGTCCAGCCGTGGTTGCGCAGGTAGTTGGCGGTCGAGGCCAGCGCGTCGATGGGATCGTCCGACCAGATGTTGCGCCGCCCGTTGCCATCGAAATCGACGGCGTGCTCGAGATAGGAGGTCGGCATGAACTGGGTGTGGCCCATCGCGCCGGCCCAGCTTCCGACCATCTGGCGCGGGCCGACATCACCCGCCTGCAGGATGCGCAGGGCGGCGATCAGCTGTTCCTCGAAGAAGTCGCGGCGGCGTCCCTCGTAGGCGAGCGTGGCCATGGCGGCGATGATGTCCGTCTCGCCGCGCATCGCGCCATAGGCGGATTCAAGGCCCCAGACCGCGACCACCACCTCGGCCTCGACGCCGTAGCGGCGTTCGATCCGCGCAAGGATGTCGCGGTGCCGCTCGAAGGCCGCCTGCCCGTTGGCGACGCGCGTGTCCGAGACGGCGCTGTCGAGATATTCCCACAGCGCGCGCGAGAACTCCGCCTGGTTGCGGTCACGCTCCAGCACGCGGGCATTGACGGTGGCCCCGTCGAAGGCGCGGTCGAAGGTGTCACCGCTGATCCCCTGCGCCGTGGCGCGCGCGCGGAAATCGCGGGTCCATGCGGCGAAGCCTGCATCGGGGGCAGGGGCGGGCGCGGGGGCCGCGACCTGCACGACCGTGCCGCGCGTCAGCGGGCGCAGGGACCGCGCGACGGCGAGCCGGGTCGCCTGGCTCGAGACGGTGACGCGTGGAAGGCTGTCGGCCGCGGGGCGCATCTCGGGCCGGAGCGAGGCCGCGGGCGGAAGGGCCGCCGCGGGAAGGGCCAGCGCAAGAAGCCCGGCAAGGCATGCAGGAAGAAGGCGGCGCATTGGGTGTCTTGTGTCCGACTGTGCTCGATTGCGAAACAATATAGCCGAAAAACCGCCCAGTTGCAGCGATTCCGGCCAATCCACGGCAGGGATCACCTAGTCTTGCCTGCCCTGCGTTGAAAGTGGCTTAACGCCCGCCGCGCCGGGCCGGCGTCTTCTTGCGCAAGGTCGAGCGTTTTCTTGCCGCCTGTCCGGCCTTGCGCCGCATCGGCCCGCCGGACTTGCCGCGCCCGCGCCGCACCGGGGCTTGCCGCCCGTCGACCTCGACCAGGTCGAGGACAAGGCCGCCGGTGACCGGCACGGCCTCGGCCAGTTTCACGGTCACGCGGTCGCCGATGCCGATGGTCAGCCCCGACTCGGAGCCCATCAGCGTCTGGCTCTCGGCGTCGAAGTGGAAATACTCGTTCCCGATGGCGCGCATGGGCACAAGGCCGTCGGCGCCCGTCTCATCGAGTTTCACGAAGGCGCCGAAGCGGGCGATGCCCGAGATGCGGCCGGTGAAGGTGCTCCCCACGCGGTCGGACAGGTAAGCGGCCAGGTAGCGGTCTGCGGTGTCGCGCTCGGCGGCCATGGACCGGCGCTCGGTCTCGGAGATGTGTTTCGCGGTGGCGTCGAGGCTCTCGATCTCCTCGAAGGACAGCCCGTCGCGGCCCCAGCCATGGGCCGAGATCAGCGCGCGGTGCACGATCAGGTCGGAATAGCGCCGGATCGGTGAGGTGAAATGGGCGTAGGCCTTCAGCGCAAGGCCGAAATGGCCGAAGTTTTCCGGGTTGTAATAGGCCTGCTGCATGGAGCGCAGGGTCGACATGTTGATCAGCTCGTCGAACTCGGTCCCCTCGGCGTCGGCCAGAAGGCGGTTGAGCTGGCTGGTGTGCAGCACCTGCCCCTTGGCGAGCGTGAAGCCCGAGGCGGCGGCGGTCTCGCGCAGGGCGTCGAGTTTCTCGGGGCTGGGTTCCTCGTGGACACGGAAGAGCAGCGGCTGGCGCTTGGCGATCAGGGTCTCGGCGGCGGCGACATTGGCCAGCACCATGAATTCTTCTATAAGTTTGTGGGCGTCGAGCCGGTCCTTGAAACCGACCGACAGCACCTCGCCCTCCTCGCTCAGCTCGATCCGCCGTTCGGGCAGGTCGAGGTCGAGGGGCTGGCGGCGCGTGCGGGCCGCGGCCAGCGCCTCGTAGGCGGCGAAGAGCGGCGCGATGATCGGCTCGAGCAGCGGGCCGGTCTTGTCGTTCGGGCTGCCGTCCCGGGCGGCCTGCACCTCTTCGTAGTTGAGCGACGCGACGGAGCGCATCAGGCCGCGCACGAAGCTGTGCCCGATCTTGTTGCCCTCGGCGTCGATGACCATGCGCACCGCAAGGCAGGCGCGCGGCACCCCCTCGTGCAGCGAGCACAGGTCGCCCGACAGCCGGTCGGGAAGCATCGGCACGACGCGGTCGGGGAAATAGGTGGAGTTGCCGCGCTTCTTCGCCTCGCGGTCGAGCGCGGAACCGGGGCGGACGTAATGGGCGACATCGGCGATGGCGACCCAGATGACATGGCCGCCCCTGTTCTTCGGGTCGTCGTCGGCATGGGCGTAGCAGGCATCGTCATGGTCGCGCGCGTCCGACGGGTCGATGGTGACGAGGGGCAGGTCGCGCAGGTCTTCGCGGCCCTGCAGGCCCGCGGGCTTCGCGGCGTCGGCTTCCTCGATCACGGCATCGGGGAAGGCATCGGGGATGCCGTATTCATGGATGGCGATCAGGCTGACGGCGCGCGCCGCCCCGGGATCCCCGAGGCGCGTGACGATGCGCGCGCGGGGCGTGCCCATGCGGGATTTCGGGCCGGCCTGTTCGGCCTCGACCAGCTCGCCGTCCCTGGCGCCATGGGTGTCGCCGGGGCGGACCTGCCATTCGGTATCGGCGCCCTTGGAGATGGGGAGGATGCGGCCGCCCTCGGCGCCTGTACGGAAGATGCCCAGAAGGCGGCGCGGGTTGGTGCCGATCTTGCGGATCAGGCGGGCGACATACTGGTGGTCTTCGCCCTGCACCTCCTGCAGGCGGGCGAGGATGCGGTCGCCCGTGCCGACGGCGGGGTCGGTGGCGCGGGCGCTGAAGAGAATGCGGGGCTCGGGGCCCTCGCCCTGCCATTCGAGCGGACGGGCGAAGAGATCGCCGAGCTCGTCGGGGGCGAGCACCTGGAGCACCGCGACGGGCGGCAGCCTGTCGGGGTCGCGGTAGGTCTTGCGGCGCTTCTCGAGATGGCCGTCTTCCTCGAGGTCCTTGAGGATGCGCTTCAGATCGATGCGCGCGGCGCCCTTGATGCCGAAGGCTTTCGCGATGTCGCGCTTCGACGTCGCGTGGGGGTGTTCGGAAATCCAGGCGAGGATTTCCTCCTTGGTGGGAAGCTTGGCCATGGAACCGGCGTAGCATGGCCCGGTGGGGCCGTCATGCGGGAATTGGAGGACCTTGGCGCGGGTGGAGACTGCGGGAGCCTCCGGCGGGGATATTTATGAAACGGAGAAGCGGGGGCGGGGGCGCGTTAACCTTGATGGGGGGTTAATCGGCGGGGGTGAAGTAGTCGCGCAGCATGCGGGCGTAGATGCGCTTGAGGTCGTGGATGTCCTGGATGAGGACACGTTCGTCGACTTCGTGCATGCGGTGGCCGACAAGGCCGAATTCCACGACCGCGCAATGATCCTTGACGAAGCGCGCGTCGGACGTGCCGCCCGTGGTCGAGAGAACGGGGGACTGGTTGGTTTCCTGCCCGATGGCGCGGGAGACCAGCGCCGAGAGATCGCCGGGCGGGGTGAGGAAGGCCTCGCCCGAGACCTGGGCGGTCATCTCGATCCGGGTGCCGGTTTCCCCGGCGACGCGGTCGGCTTCGGCCCTCAGCCAGTCGGTGAGCGTGGCGCCGGTATGACGGTCGTTGAAGCGCAGGTTCACCGTCATCCGGGTGCGCGCCGGGATGACGTTGGAGGCCGGGTTGCCCGTGTCGATCGTGGTGACCGACAGGGTGGAGGGGTCGAAATGGTCGGTGCCCTCGTCGAGGGTATGGCACGACAGCCGATGCGCCAGCAGCGCCACCGCCGGCATCGGGTTCAGTGCCTTGTGCAGGTAGGCGGAATGGCCCTGCTTGCCGATCACCTCGAAATGTGCCGTCATCGAGCCGCGCCGGCCGATCTTCACCATGTCGCCGATGGTCTCGACCGAGGTCGGTTCGCCGACGATGCAGATGTCCATGCGCTCGCCCGCCTTCTCCATCCAGTCGAGGATCGCGATGGTTCCGTCGCGGCCCGGCCCCTCCTCGTCGCCGGTGATGGCGATGAGGATCGCGCCCTCGGGGGGTGTGTCGGTGACGAAATCCATCGCTGCGGCGACGAAGGCGGCGACGCCCGATTTCATGTCCGTCGCCCCGCGCCCGTAGAGCCAGCCATCGTCTTCCTGCGCGGAGAAGGGCGGGTGGGTCCACGCACCTTCGTCCCCCACGGGCACGACATCGGTGTGGCCGTTGAAGCCGAAGCTTTTCGCCGCGCCCTTCGCGCCCCAGCGGGCGAAGAGGTTGGGCGTTCCGTTCCGGTCGACGCGGGTGCATGCGAAGCCCGCGCCCTCGAGCATCCCCTGCAACATCTGCAGCGCGCCTCCTTCCTCGGGGGTGACCGATGGGCAGCGGACGAGATCGGCGGTGAGGCGGGCGGGGTCAATGGGCATGGCGCGGGCTCCTTCGGGATATGCCCTTGGGTATAACTGTGGCGAGGAAGGCACAACCGACCCGGTCAGGGGAGGAAACCTTACCAAAGTGTGAATGCCTGGCCGGGGACGTGCTAAGGTCCGGGTATAAAGAGCAAAAAAATACGCCGGGGCAGGCAGCGGCACAGACCGCATCGGAGGATCGAGGCAGGGCGCGGGCAAATCCGTCGCCTGCATGGTTCCGACAGACCCGACCCCCGGCCGCAGAGGCATGGTAGGTGGTGATGGCGACCGGGCAGGAGCTCGAGATCGACCGCAGCGCGTCGGCGTTGGAGATGGCGGAGACCATCTTCGGCGACGGAGTCACGGTGATCGGTGCAAGTTACGAGGGCGACAACCGTTCTTCGGGAATATTCACGAACGGCGAGAGCATATCGCCGGGGGTCACGCCATCGGACAGCGGCGTGATCCTGACGACGGGGCATGTGAACAATTTCACCCAGGCCTCGGGCGATCCGAACGTCAGCACGGGCATCACCTTCAATTCGAACGGCGCGGACAACGATCCGGTCTTCGACGACATCATCAGCACCCCGACCTTTGATGCGGCGGTGCTCGAGGCGCAATTCATCCCGACGACGGATTTCATCTCGATCCGGTTCGTCTTCGCCTCGGAAGAATATCCTGAATTCACCGGTTCGATCTACAACGACGCCTTCGGCATCTGGATCAACGGCAGCCTCGTCACCTCGCCCCTGTTGGACGTCACCCAGATCAACTCGGTCAACCAGAGCCAGAACGCGACGCTCTTCGTGAACAACACGGGCGACGACTACAACACCGAGATGGACGGGTTCACCGTGACACTGTCGGTGCTGATCCCGGTCAACATCGGGGTGGTCAACACGCTGACGCTGGGCATCTCGGACGTGGGCGACAGCTCTTTTGACAGTGCCGTGCTGATCGCCGCGAACTCGGTGCAGGGTGCCTTCCTCGCCCAGGATGACACCGTCACGCTGAACGAACAGCAGGTTGCGGCGATCGACGTGCTGGCCAATGACGGAAACGGGGTCGGCCTGTCGGTGGTGACCCACGTCAACGGTGTCCCGATCGCCACGGGCGGAACCGTGATGCTCGCGAGCGGGCACCAGATCACGCTTCTGGCCGATGGCACCCTGCAGGTTGCGCCGCCTGCCGGGCTGACGGGGCTGACCGCGCCGCTCACGACGAACTTCACCTATACGGCGGAGAACGGCGCCGGCATCAGCGACACGGCCTTCGTGAGCGTCACGACCGTGCCCTGCTTCACCCTGGGCACGCTGATCCGGACGGCGGCGGGAGAGGTGCCGATCGAGCGGCTCAAGCTCGGCGACCTGGTCGAGACACGGGACAACGGGATGCAGCCCCTGCGCTGGATCGGACACCGCAGGGTGGCGGCCGAAGGGCGCTTCGCGCCGATCGTCATCGAGGCGGGCACCTTCGGGTATCACCGGCGCCTCGTCGTTTCGCCGCAGCACCGCATCCTGTTGACGCACTGGATGGCGGAACTGATGTTCGGCGAGGACGAGGTGCTGATTGCGGCCAAGGACCTGGTCAACGGCTGCTCGGTCCGCGTGCTGGAGGGGGGAGAGGTGACCTATGTTCACCTGCTCTTCGACCGGCACGAGATCATCTATTCCGAGGGCATGGCGACCGAGAGTTTCCTGCCCGGGCCGCATATCCTCTCGGTGCTGGAGGGCGAGGCACAGGCCGAGGTACTCGGGCTGTTTCCCCGGATCGACCCCGGGACGCGGGAGGGCTACGGCGCGTCGGCCCGGAGCGGGCTGCGGTCCATCGAAGCCCGCGTCCTCCTGTCAGGTGCGGCATGAGTCCGGTCGCGGCGAATGCGGTCCAGACGGCCTGGCCGCCGCAGGTCGAGGTCATGGCCACCAGCCGCTGGGCGGGGATCTGGGCCTCTGGCGCGAGCCTTGTGAAACCGGCGGCGCGGGTCGATGCGCGGCCGCTGGCGGCCATGACGCTCTGTCTCGAGGTCACGTTGCCGCCGATCGGCCGCCGCAAGGCGGTGCGCCTGTGGCAGGGCTCGGCGCCGCCGGAAGTCGCGGTGGCCTTCTATGCCGTGGCCGATGGCCGTCTGCGGCTCATCCATGGCGATGTCGACATCGTCACGCCACCCGATTTCGTTCGTGCCGGTGAAACGGTTTCGCTGCGCTATTGTGCCTGCGCGAGAGGGCGGAGCGATGTGGTCGACATCCTGAACCACGACCGCATGATCCGGCTCCGTCAGCGGACCGGCGTCGCGCGGGCCGCGCGGCTCGACGAGGCATTGCCGCGTGATCCGCGGTTCCTGTCGGTCTGTCATGTCGCGGCGGTTGCGGGCTTCGGTCTGAGGGCCGCGGACCTGCCCGCGGTCTCGGCGGGTACGCAACTGATGACCGATGCAGGGCCCCGTCCGGTCGAGCAGCTGGCTGCGGGTGACATGCTGACCACCGTCACGGGCGAACGGCGGCAGCTTCGCTGGATCGAGCGGCGACCGCGCCTCTGTCTTGGCCGGTTCGCCCCGGTTCGGCTGCGGGCCCCCTATTTCGGGCTGGAACGCGACCTGTTCCTCAGTCCCGAGACCCGCATCATGCGAGACGGTCCGGCGGTGGAGTACCTGTTCGGGACGGAGCGCGTTCTCGTGCGGGCCGGCGACCTGCTGGCCAGTCCCGGCGCGTTGCGCGACCATCGCCTGCCGGTGCGGGATTTCTTTCACCTGATGCTCGACGATCATGCCTGCATCGCGGTGGATCGCTGCGGTGTCGAGACGGCGCTCCTGTCCGATGTCCTGGCGGCCGAGGACGGTGCGGGCGGGCACAACATCGCGCCGGTGGATCGCACGCCATGCCTTCCCGTGCTCGATCGCTCTGCCGCGCAGGCGTTGGTTGCGGCCAGTGCGCGGGGAAGGCGTGGCGCGGGCTGAGCCGCGGGTGCCGTCAGTCGTAGAAGGGCGTAATCTGCGCGACGATCACGGCGTTCTCATCGGCGGCGCGCTGCATCAGCGCGGCCTCCTCCTCGTCGATGTCCTCGCCGGCTTCTTCGCGCTCGGTGCGGGTGCCGTGGCCGGTGACGTCGAGCGGTGCGAGGTCGGCCTGCTTCAGGATCGCCACGGTTTCGCGCACCGCCTCGGCCTCGTCCACGCCCGCGGCGTAGCACAGGAGGGCCGCGCCGGTGGCCTTGTCCGGCAGCCCGTCGCCGGACTTGCGCCCGACCTCGACGATCAGCGTGTAGACGTCCTGTGTGCGGCGGGGTTTTCGATCGTCTGTCATGGCGCGGGTCTGCGCCGGAACGGCGGTTTCGTCAATCCCGGTTGACCGGACTTGCCCGCGCGGGACAGTGTCATCCTCGATGACCGGAGCCCGTCCATGATCCGACGTTTTGCCGCCCGCGCGGGCGATGTGCTCTTCCAGCCGGGCAGCGCCTGCCCTGGCTTCCTGGTGCTCGACAAGGGCACGATCCGGGTGACGCTGACCGCGGCCAACGGACGGGAGGTGGTGCTGTACCGCGTGACCGCAGGGACGGTCTGCCTGCAGACCTTCACCTGCCTCGTCGAGGACCGGCACTACAGCGCCGAGGGCGTGGTCGAGGAGGATGTGGAGGGGGAGTTGATCCCCGCCGGGGATTTCCGCCGGAGGCTGGCCGAGGATGACGGGTTCCGCGTGCTGGTCTTCGACGGCGTCGCGCAGCGCTTCACCGAGTATCAGCGCCTGGTCGAGGAGGTCGCGCTGACCGGGTTCGACGCGCGGCTCGCCCGCGTGCTGATGCGGCTCGAGACCGGCGGATTCGTCGCCGCGACCCATTCGGCGCTTGCCGCCGAGACTGCATCGGGCCGTGCCTTTGTCAGCCGGAGGCTGGCCGAGTTCGCGCGCGGCGGCGTCGTGGCGCAGGAAAAGGGCGGGGTGCGGATCACCGACCGTGCGGCGCTGGAACGGATTGCCGCAGATACGCGGTGACAGAGTCACCGTCGCGACTCGGGCTCCTGCGCTATGGTGTTCCCATAAGTTCAGGAAAGGAGGCGCATCATGCCCCGCAACGAAGGCACCATCGACCGCGCGCTGCGCATCATCCTCGGTCTCGCGCTTCTGGCGCTCGTGTTTGTCGGCCCGCAGACCCCGTGGGGTTGGGTCGGCCTTGTGCCGCTGGCCACCGGCCTCGTGGGCTTCTGCCCGCTCTATCGCCTGCTCGGGATCAATACCTGCGCACTGAAATCCTGAGACAGGCGCCGCCCCTGCCCGCATGCCGGGCGGGGGCGCATTGCCTCAGCCGCCGCCGTCGGCAAAGGGTGCCGCCTCGCCCCACAGATCGCGCACCCGGGCGTCGCGCCCGCAGGCTTGACGGTAGAGGTCATAGGCCACGGATTTCCGCCGTGGGCCGAACCGCGTCAGGATGATGTCGTCGGACCGGTGATAATCCTGGTGATAGTCTTCCGCCGGATAGAAGGGCGCCGCGTCGCGCACCGGCGTCACCACGGCCCGGCCAAGGGTGCGCTCGGCCTCGGCGATGGCGGCCTCGGCGATGCGCCGTGCCTCGGGACCGTCGACGAAGATCGCCGTGGCGTAGCTGGGACCGCGGTCGCAGAACTGACCGCCCGCGTCGGTCGGATCGACCGAGCGCAGGAACAGGTGCAGAAGCTGCGCATAGGGCAGGCGTTCGGCGTCATAGGTGATCTCGACCACCTCGAGGTGCCCGGTGCCGCCCGCGACGACCTGCCGGTAGCTCGGGTTCGGAACCGTGCCGCCGGCAAAACCCGAGACGACATCGATCACGCCCTCCACCCGCTCGAAATCGGCTTCGACGCACCAGAAGCATCCGCCCGCGACGACGGCCGTGCGGATCTCCTGGGCATGGGCGCGACCGTGCTGGAGCAGAAGCGCCAGGGCGATGGCCGCGGTAAGCGTGATGGTCTTCCATGTCTGGGCGGGGCGCATGATCCCTCCTCCGGCTTCGGGCGGGACCAGTGCACCGTGACCGCGGCCGGTCCGCAACGCACGGCTGCGTGACCTCACGCCGACGTGACCCCTTGCGGTTGCGCCTGCGTCATGTCGAATGACCCGGGCAAGACGGAGGGGATCATGGTCAAGCTCGCGATGTGGTCGGGGCCGCGCAACCTGTCGACGGCGATGATGTACGCCTTCGCCGCGCGCGGCGACTGCGCCGTCTGGGACGAGCCGTTCTACGCCGCCTATCTTGCCGCCACCGGTGCCGATCACCCGATGCGCGAGGCGATCCTTGCCGCCGGTGAGACCGACCCCGCCCGTGTCGCCGCCACCTGCGCCGGCCCGGTGCCGGAGGGGGCCGCGCATTGGTACATGAAGCACATGCCGCATCACATGGTTGACGGGTTCCCGCTGGACTGGGCCGGGGGATGCGTCAACGTCCACCTGATCCGCCACCCCGCCCGCGTCATCGCCAGCTACGCCGAGAAGCGGGGCGAGATGACGCTGGAGGATATCGGCTTCGCGCTGCAGCTGCGTCTCTGGCAGGCGCTGCCGGGGCCGGTGATCGACAGCGCGGATATCCGGGCCGGCCCGGCGCGCGCGCTGGCGCGGCTCTGTGCCGAGGTGGGGATGCCCTGGACCGAGGCCATGCTGTCATGGCCCGAGGGGCCGAAGCCCTACGATGGCGCATGGGCACCGCATTGGTACAACGCGGTTCACCGGTCCACGGGCTTCGCAGGCCCCGAGGGGCCGCTGCCAGAGGTGCCGGAGGAGCGGCGTGCGCTGCTCGACGCCGCCTTGCCGCTCTACGAGGCGATGCAGGCCGAGGCGCTTCGCTTCGACTGACGTCGGGGCGGCGTGACCGACGCGTCACTTGCAGGGCGCTTGGCGATGCGAGACAGTGGGACATGGAACAGCGCAATCCCTTCCCCAGTTGGCCCGACGTGGCCAGTGACCTTGTCGCCACCGCCGCGGGGCGTTCCCCCGCGGAGCTGGTGCTTCGCAACGCGCGCGTCGTGCTGGTGCAGACCCGCGAGGTGATGGAGGGCTGGCAGGTCGCCGTGCGGCATGGCCGCTTTGCCTATGTCGGCCCGGATGCTGCGCATTGCATCGGTCCCGGGACCGAGGTCGAGGACCTTGGCGGGCGTTACCTGGCCCCCGGCCTCTGCGACGGGCACATGCATATCGAGTCGGGCATGCTGACGCCCGCCGAGTTCGCCCGCGCCGTGATCCCCCACGGCACGACCTCGATGTTCACCGACCCGCACGAGATCGCCAATGTCTTCGGCCTGCGCGGTGTGCGGCTGATGCATGACGAGGCGCTTATGCAGCCGGTCAATATCTGGACGCAGATGCCCTCCTGCGCGCCCTCGGCGCCGGGGCTGGAGACGACCGGCTACGAGATCGGGCCGGAGGACGTGGCCGAGGCGATGGGCTGGCCCGGCATCATCGGGCTGGGCGAGATGATGAACTTCCCCGGCGTCGTGAACGGCTCGCAGCAGATGCTGGCCGAGATCGCGGAAACCCAAAAAGCCGGGAAAACGGTTGGCGGGCATTATGCCTCGCCCGACCTTGGGCCGGCCTTCCATGCCTATGCGGCGGGTGGTCCGGCGGATGATCACGAGGGCACCTGCGAGGATGATGCCGTGGCGCGGATGCGTCAGGGGATGCGCTCGATGATCCGGCTGGGCAGCGCGTGGTACGACATCGAAAGCCAGATCACCGCGATCACCGAGCGGGGGCTGGACCCGCGCAACATGATCATCTGCACCGACGATTGCCATTCCGGCACGCTGGTCCATGACGGCCACATGAACCGCGCCGTGCGGCACGCGATTTCCTGCGGCTGCGACCCGCTGGTCGCGCTGCAGATGGCGACGATCAACACGGCGACGCATTTCGGTCTGGAACGCGAGATCGGCCAGATCGCGCCCGGACGGCGGGCCGACATGATCGTGACCTCGGACCTGTCGGCGCTGCCCATCGAGGCGGTCTACGCCCGTGGCGTGAAGGCCGCGGAGGCGGGCGAATGCCTGGTCGAGTGCCCGCATCTCGATTGGCCCGCGGATACGCGGGATTCGGTGCACCTGGGCCGCGCGCTGGGCGCGCAGGACTTTGAGATCAAGGCACCTTCCGATGCGGAGCAGGTCCGCGTGCGGGTGATCGGCGTGGTCGAGAACCAGGCCCCGACCGAGGCGCTGGAGGCCGTGCTGCCGGTGGTGGATGGCGTGATCGAGGGGCAGGACGGCGTGGCCCAGATCGCGCTGGTGGAACGGCATCGCGGGACGGGGCAGGTGGTGAATGCCTTTGTCAAAGGCTTCGGCTACGGGCCGGGGATGGCCATGGCCTCGACCGTGGCGCATGACAGCCACCACATGATCGTCGTCGGCACGGATCGCGCGATGATGGCCGCGGCGGCGAACCGGCTGGCCGAGGTGGGCGGCGGCGTGACGGTGTGGAAGGACGGCGCGGAACTGGCGCTGGTGGAGCTGCCCATCGCGGGCCTGATGTCGGACAGCCCGGCGGCCGAGGTCGCGGCAAAGGCGCAGGCGATGGGCGAGGCCATGCGCGCCTGCGGCTGCACGCTCAACAATGCCTACATGCAGCATTCCCTGCTGGCGCTGGTGGTCATTCCCAGCCTGCGGATTTCCGATCTTGGCCTTGTCGACGTGACGCGCTTCCAGTTGACCGACCTTGTCATTGACCCCCCTTGATAACCACAAAACAAGAAAAAGAAGTTTCACATGGCTTACGAGCACCTTCTCAAGATCGCGACGCCCGACCAGGGCGCGCCGAAGCGCTTTACCGATGCCGCCGAGGCGGTCGCGCATCTGCAGCGGCTTTACCGCGATGCAGCGCAATTCCTGTGCGACCGGTTCAGCGACACGCTGAGGAACGGCGCGCCGGGGGATACGCGGTTCCGCGCCTTCTACCCCGAGCTGCGCATCACCACGACGACCTATGCCGTGACCGACAGCCGCCTGAGCTTCGGTCATGTCGCCGAGCCCGGCACCTATGCCACGACGATCACGCGGCCCGACCTTTTCGCCAACTACCTGCGCCAGCAGATCGGGCTGCTTCTGAAGAACCACGGGGTCGCGGTCGAGGTCGGCCCGTCGATGACACCGATCCCGGTGCATTTCGCGGTCGCCAACGACAGCTCCATCACCGTCCCGCAGGAGGGCGCGGGCGAGTTCACCCTGCGCGATGTCTTCGACGTGCCGGACCTGTCCACGACCAACGACGACATCGTCAACGGGCTTGGCTTCACCTATGACGACGGCGCGCATCCGCTGGCGCCCTTCACCGCGCAGCGCGTCGATTACTCGCTCGCGCGGCTGTCGCATTACACTGCGACGGACCCGTCGCATTTCCAGAACCACGTTCTGTTCACCAACTACCAGTTCTACGTCGATGAGTTCGAGGCCTATGCCCGCGCCGCGCTGGCCGACCCCGCAAGCGGCTACACCAGCTTCGTCGCGACCGGGAATGTCGAGATCACCGACCCCGAGGCGCCGCTCAGCTACCCGCAGAAGATGCCGCAGATGCCGACCTACCATCTCAAGCGCGCGGATGGCGGGGGGATCACGCTGGTGAACATCGGCGTGGGGCCGTCGAACGCCAAGACCGCGACGGACCATATCGCGGTGCTGCGCCCCCATGCCTGGCTGATGGTCGGCCATTGCGCGGGCCTGCGCAATTCGCAGCGGCTGGGCGATTTCGTGCTGGCCCACGCCTACCTGCGCGAGGACAAGGTGCTGGACGACGACCTGCCGGTCTGGGTGCCTGTGCCCGCGCTGGCCGAGATCCAGGTCGCTCTGGAAACGGCCGTGGCCCACGTGACCGAGCTGGAGGGGTTCGAGCTGAAGCGGATCATGCGCACCGGCACGGTCGCCAGCCTCGACAACCGCAACTGGGAGCTGCGCGACCAGACCGGGCCCGTTCAGCGCCTGAGCCAGAGCCGGGCCGTCGCCCTCGACATGGAGAGCGCCACGATCGCCGCCAACGGCTTCCGCTTCCGGGTGCCCTATGGCACGCTTCTCTGCGTCTCGGACAAGCCGCTTCATGGCGAATTGAAGCTTCCCGGCATGGCGTCGGAGTTCTACAAGACGCAGGTGTCGCGCCATCTTCTGATTGGTGTCCGGGCCATGGAAGCACTGCGCGACATGCCGCTGGAACGGCTTCACAGCCGCAAATTGCGGTCCTTCGAGGAGACGGCGTTCCTCTGAGAGGCGAAAAAACGCCTTCTAAGCCCTGTTTTTGGGCTTTTCAGGTACGCAAAGCGTTGTGTGTAGCAACAATATTCGGTTAGTTTTGACGAGACGGGCCCAACGGCTCGGGCAGTATTCAGGAGAAGAAATCCAATGGCACAGAAACCCATGACCAAGACCCAGCTCGTCGCTGCCATCGCCGAGGAGATGGGTGGCGACAAGAAGACCGCGGCCGCAGCCCTGGACGCTGTCACCGCCATCGTGACCAAGGAAGTCGCCGCCGGCGGCGCCGTCACCCTGCCGGGCATCGGCAAGGTCTATTGCCGCGAGCGCCCCGAGCGCATGGTTCGCAACCCGGCCACCGGCGAGCAGATCAAGAAAGAGGCCGACAAGCAGGTGAAGGTCACCGTCGCCAAGGCACTCAAGGACAGCGTGAACGGCTGATTGCCCTTCCATCGCTTTCGTGAAAGGGTCGCGCCGCAAGGGCAGCGGCCCTTTCTCTTTTTCACCTGACGGCATCCATGGACATTCGCGCGCTTCTGGCCGGGCTTCTCTTTGCCCTGATCTGGTCTTCGGCCTTCACCTCGGCGCGGATCATCGTCGAGGCCGCGCCGCCGGTGACGGCGCTGGCGATCCGGTTCCTTCTGTCGGGGCTGATCGGCGTGGGCATCGCGCTTGCGATGGGGCAGGGAATGCGCCTGACACGACCCCAATGGCGCGCGGTGGTCATCTTCGGCATCTGCCAGAACGCCCTCTACCT
The DNA here is from genome assembly GCA_015689745.1 of Rhodobacterales bacterium HKCCSP123. GTDB lineage: Bacteria > Pseudomonadota > Alphaproteobacteria > Rhodobacterales > Rhodobacteraceae > Roseicyclus. The sequence goes on from WVSO01000028.1 coordinate 21,579, forward strand.
CGGGCTGAACTTCGTCGCGATGCAATGGGTCGAGGCCTCGCTCGCCGCCATCATCGCCTCGACGATGCCCTTGCTGGTTGCCGCGGCCACGTGGGGACTGTTCCGGGAAAGCCTGCCGCCGCTCGGGCTGGCGGGCATGGCGGCGGGTTTCTTCGGGGTGGGGCTCATCATGATCCAGCGTCTCGGCGGGGGGGCGGATGTGCTGGGCGTGGCGCTGTGCCTGGTCGGCGCGGTGGCGCTGACTGTGGCGACCCTTTCGGTGCGCGGGGCGGCCTCGGGGGGCGGCAGCCTGATGATGATCGTGGGGTTGCAGATGCTGGTGGGCGCCGCGGCGCTGGCGCCGGTGGCGGTGCTGACCGAGACATGGGTGGTGGACTGGTCCACGCCGCTGGTCGTGGCATTCGTCTACACGACGCTGATGCCGGGCCTTCTGGCGACGCTGATCTGGTTCTGGCTCGTGGGCCGGATCGGGCCGACACGGGCCGCGACCTTTCACTTCCTGAACCCGGTCTTCGGGGTGGCCATCGCGGCCGTGCTGCTGGGCGAGCGGCTCAGCTGGGTGGACGCGCTGGGCGTGGCGATCGTGGCGGCGGGGATCCTGGCGGTGCAGCTGGCCCGGGCGAAGCCCGCCTGATCTCACGTCCCGATCACGCGTTTGTCGCATGACAGGGCGTCGACCCTCGGGCATCACGAGGCCATGGAACTCGTTCTCGCCTATGGCGCCGGGGTGCTGACCCTCATCAACCCGTGCGTTCTGCCGATCCTGCCGATCGTCCTTGCCGGCGCGCTGCAGGCCAGCCGCTGGGGCCCCCTGGCGTTGGCCGCCGGCATGGGGCTGGCCTTCATCACGCTCGGTTTCGGCGTGATCGCAGCCGGCCATCTCGTCGGGCTCACCGAAGAGGCGGTGGCCCGAGCAGGCGCGGCGCTGATGGTGGCCTTCGGCCTCATCCTCCTGATGCCGCAGGCACAGGCCCGCTTCGCCACGGCCACCGCGGGCCTCGCCGAACGGGCCGATACGGGCCTGCGCGAGGCGCAGACCGAGGGCTGGCAAGGCCAGTTCCTCGGCGGCCTGCTGCTCGGCGCAGTCTGGAGCCCCTGCGTCGGCCCCACGCTCGGCGGCGCGATCTCGCTCGCCAGCCAGGGGGAGGACCTGTCGCGCGCCTTCGCCATCATGGTGGGCTTCGCGCTGGGCATCGGCACGGTGATGGTCGCGCTGGGATACGGCGCGCGGCAGGCGCTGCGGCGCCACATGGCCGCGCTGCAGCGGCTTGCCCGGGCATCGCGCCCGATCCTCGGGGGTGTGTTCCTGTTCGTCGGCGTCGCGATCCTGCTGCGCTGGCACCACATCGCCGAGGCCTGGCTGCTGGACCGGATGCCGGTCTGGCTTCAGGACCTTTCCGTCGTCCTCTGACCCGATGCCAGGAGTTTGCCAATGATCACCCGCCGCCAGATCCTGCTGGGCGCTGCCGCGCTCAGCCTTCTTCCCGTCGCCCGCGCCGCGCAGGCGATGATCGACTACACCCCCGGCCTCGTGCAGGAGAGGTTGGCCGCCGGCGAGACCGTCTTCGTCGATTTCTCGGCGACCTGGTGTTCGACCTGCCGGGCGCAGGGCCGCGTGATCGAGGCGCTGCGCGCCGAAAATCCCGCCTATGACGCCGCCATGACCTTCGTGAAGGTCGATTGGGACACCCACGGGACGGGAGAGTTGTCGCGCGCGCTGAACATCCCGCGCCGGTCGACGCTGGTCGTCCTGCGCGGCGAGCAGGAACTCGGCCGCGTCGTCGCGCAGACCTCGGAGCGTGACATTCGGGCGCTGATGGATCTCGGGCTCGCCTGAAGACGGATCAGGGCAGCCGGGCCGCGATGACGATCAGGTTGTCGACCGCCCAGGCCGGGGTTCCCCCCGCGGTCGCACCCGTGGCGGAAAGGGGCGTGAGCGTGACGGTGATGTCCGGGCCCGGCGCCACCACGGCCATTTCGATCACGAGGCGGGTTTCGTCGAGCGCGGCCTCTCCCTCCCCGAAGCCAAGCGGCTTGGGGGCGTCGAGTTCCGTGCGCAGGATGATGCCTTCGCCGGCCAGCACTTCTGTCTCCTGTGCCTCGACCAGGTCGGGACGGGACGAAAAACGCTGCCGCAGGACCGGCCTGCCATTCACCGCGAGTTCAAGCCCCTCGAGCGCCCAATCGTCGATCGCGACGATGTCGAGCCGTACGGTGGCCTGCGCCGTCTCGGCAGGCAGAGGGATGTGACGCTCGAGCGTGGCATCGCCCGGATCGACCAGCCAGATTGCGCCGAGTCCGACATGATCCTCGTTGCGCGCCCCTGCCGACCACCCCGCCGCGTCCGATGGCGCACCGTCCTCGAACACAACAAGCGTCTCGTCCCGGTCCAGGATGCGGAGACCGCCGACGAAGGTTCCGAACTGCGAGGATTGGCCATCGGTTTCGGTCCGGAAAATCGCGCCCGCCATCACCACTCCGGCCAGCAGCGCAATACCGATCAGCAGGCCATCAAGGCTCAAAATACCATGTCGAAAATATGGGCGCACGAAGCTCCCCATTGGCAGACATCCAGATTTTCCCCAAGTTTTGTCTTAATCCTGCCGAATTGTGGCAGGAAAGCGGCAGCGATCGGGTGCTTTCAAAGCATTGTCAGCCAGTTTTGAACGGCTATGGGGCGTCCTCGGGGATTGTTTCCCGAACGCTTCCGGATCACCAGAAATTTACCGCATTCTTAACCAATTCTGCCCCGGTTGACCCCGACCTGTCCCCGGTGAAGGAGCAGGTGGTCAAGCAGGACACAGGCCATCATCGCCTCACCGACCGGAACGGCGCGGATCCCCACGCAGGGATCATGCCGGCCCTTGGTCACGATCTCGGTCTCTTCGCCCGAGCGCGTGATGGTGCGTCTTGGCGTCAATATAGACGATGTGGGTTTGACTGCAAACCTTACCACAACATCTTGACCCGTCGAAATCCCGCCCAGGATGCCGCCCGCGTGGTTCGAGCCATAGACCGGCCCGTCGGGGCCCATCGTGATCTCGTCCGCATTGGCGCTGCCCGTCAGCGCGGCGGCGGCCATGCCGTCGCCGATCTCGACCCCCTTCACGGCGTTGATCGACATCATCGCGGCGGCAAGGTCGGTGTCGAGCTTCCCGTAGATCGGCGCACCAAGGCCCGCGGGTACGCCCGAGGCCGTGACCTCGATCACCGCGCCGACGCTGTCGCCGGACTTGCGCAAGGCATCGAGATAGGCGGCCCAATCCTCAGCGGCCTGCGCGTCGGGCACCCAGAAGGGGTTGCGCTCGATCTCGGCCGCGTCGAAGCGCGCCCGGTCGATGCCGTGCGGCCCCATCTGCACCATGTAGCCGGTGATCGTCAGCCCCGGCACCATCTGCGCAAGGGCGGCCCGCGCGACGCCGCCCGCGGCGACCCGTGCCGCCGTCTCGCGCGCGCTGGACCGCCCGCCGCCGCGATAGTCGCGGATGCCGTATTTCTGCCAGTAGGTGATATCGGCGTGACCGGGGCGGAACTTTTCCGCGATGTCGCCGTAGTCCTTCGACCGCTGGTCGGTGTTGCGGATCATCAGCTGGATCGGCGTGCCGGTCGATTGCCCCTCGAACACGCCCGACAGGATCTCGACCTCGTCGGGCTCGCGGCGCTGGGTGGTGTACTTGTTCTGCCCCGGCTTGCGGCGGTCCAGCCAGTGCTGCAGCGCGCCTGCCTCGATCGGCACACCGGGCGGGCAGCCGTCGACCGTCGCGCCAAGCGCGGGCCCGTGGCTTTCGCCCCAGGTGGTGACGCGGAACAGGTGGCCGAAGCTGTTGAGGCTCATCGTGCGGGCATCCCCTTTGTCTCGGCCCATCGCCTACCGTCCTGCGGCGAAAATGCCAAGCCGCTTGCGAAGCGGACGGCCCGGCGTTACGTGTTGCAGCACCTCGGGGTGGTCGTGATACGGCCTGAGATGCGCGGGATGACGCGCGAACCCGTTGAACCTGAACCGGTTAGGACCGGCGGAGGGAAGGTTTGCGGGTCATGACATACCCCACACTTCACTTCGCCCGTCGCAATGGAGGAGTGAAGGATGAAACACACCATCATCGCAGCGGGACTGTCTGTTGTCGCGGGGGCCGCGTTCGCGCAGACGCCCGTGTTGACGGTCTACACCTATGACAGCTTCGTGCCCGACTGGGGCCCCGGCCCCGCAATCGAGGCGGCCTTCGAGGCGACATGCGGCTGTGACCTGCAATTCGTGGGCGCGGGCGACGGCGCGGCGCTGCTCGCCCGGCTGCGGCTGGAGGGGGAAAGCACCGAGGCCGATGTCGTCCTCGGGCTCGACACCAACCTGACGGCGGCGGCGCGCGAGACGGGGCTGTTCGCGCCCCACGGCATCACGCCCGAGGGGCTGACCCTGCCGGTCGCATGGGACGACGCCGAATTCCTGCCCTTCGACTGGGGCTATTTCGCCTTCGTCCATGACGCCGCTTTGGCCAATGTGCCGGGCGATTTCGAGGCGCTGGCCGCCTCCGACGTCTCCATCGTGATCCAGGACCCGCGGTCCTCCACCCCTGGCCTTGGCCTGTTGATGTGGGTCGAAGCCGCCTATGGCGACCGCGCGGGCGAGATCTGGGAGGGGCTGGCCGACAACATCGTCACCGTCACCCCCGGCTGGTCCGAGGCCTATGGCCTGTTCCTCGAGGGGGAGGCCGACATGGTCCTGAGCTACACCACCTCGCCCGCCTATCACCTGATCGCCGAGGAGGACGCCAGCAAGACCGCCGCCGCCTTCGCCGAGGGGCATTACATGCAGGTCGAGGTGGCGGGGATGCTGGCGGGCACCGACCAGCCCGAACTGGCGCGCGCCTTTCTGTCCTTCATGCTGACCCCGGCCTTCCAGGAGGTGATCCCGACGACGAACTGGATGTATCCCGCGGCCCTTCCGGCGTCGGCGCTGCCCGAGGGGTTCGAGACGCTGATCCAGCCGTCGCAGGCGCTGCTGCTCTCGCCCGAGGACGCCGCCGCGCGCCGTGACGCGGCATTGGCCACATGGCAAGCCGCCCTCAGCCGCTAGGCGCGATCCACTGGACGGGCGCGGTCCTGGCCGCGCTCGTCATGGCGTCCGTGCTCGGCCCGCTCGGCGCGGTGATGCTGCGCGCCGATTGGCCGCCCGCGCTCGGCCCTGCCGACTGGGCCGCGATCCGCTTCACCCTGTTGCAGGCCGCGCTGTCGGCGCTGGTCAGCGTCACGCTTGCCATCCCGGTCGCCCGCGCGCTGGCGCGGCGTGATTTCGCGGGGCGGCGGGTGTTGGTGACGCTGATGGGCGCGCCCTTCCTTCTGCCGGTGATCGTGGCCGTTCTTGGCCTGCTGGCCGTCTTCGGGCGGGCGGGGTGGCTGAACGACCTGCTCGCCGCGCTGGGTGCGGGGCGGGTGGATGTCTACGGGCTTCAGGGGATCGTGCTGGCGCATGTGTTCCTGAACCTGCCGCTGGCCGTCCGGCTGATCCTGCAAGGCTGGCAGGCGGTGCCCTCGGAACGCATCCGGCTGGCCACCTCGCTGGGGTTTTCCACCGCCGACATGCGGCGGCAGTTCGAGCGCCCGATCCTGCGCGCGACCCTCCCCGGCGCGGCGCTGCTGATCTTCCTGATCTGCACGACAAGCTTCGCGGTCGCGCTGATCCTCGGCGGCGGGCCGGCCTCGACCACGGTGGAGCTTGCGATCTACCAGGCGTTCCGCTTTGACTTCGACCTCGGGCGCGCCGCGCTCCTGGGCCTGATCCAGGTTGCGATCTGCCTTGGCGCGGGGTCGCTCGCCTTCGGCGCGATCCGGCGACAGGAGGTCGGCGCGGGCCTTGACCGTCCGGCGCTGCCCTGGCCGGGCGACACGGGGGCCGCGCGGGCGCTGGACGCGGTGGCGATCCTCGGCGCGGCGGCCTTCCTGCTCCTTCCGCTTCTGGCCGTGCTTCTGAAGGGCCTGCCCGCGCTCACCGGCCTGCCGCCCGTGGTGTGGGAGGCCGCGCTGCGCTCGATCGTCCTCGCGCTCGCCTCCACCGCGCTGGCCGTCGCGCTGGCGCTGCCCATCGCGCTGCTGGTGACACGGCTTCGCCGCCCGGGGCTGGTCGAAGGGCTGGCCTTTCTCACCATCGCGGTGTCGCCGCTGGTGCTCGGCACGGGCCTGTTCCTGCTGATCCGCGGCGTGACCAACCCCATCCCGCTCGCCCTGCCGGTCACAGGCCTTGTGAACGCGCTGGTCGCGCTCCCCTTTCTCCTGCGCGCGCTCGTGCCCGCCGCGGTGGAGGCCGAGGCGACCCAGGGGCGACTGGCCGAGGCGCTGGGGATGCGCGGGCTGGCCCGGCTGCGCCACGCGATCCTGCCGCGCCTGCGACGCCCTCTGGGCTTCGGCGCGGGGCTGGCGGCGGCGTTTTCCATGGGCGACCTTGGCGTCATCGCCTTGTTCTCGACGCCGGGGCAGGGGACGCTACCGCTGGAGATGTACCGGCTGATGGGCTCTTACCGCACGGATGACGCGCAGGGGGCGGCGGTGCTGCTCATGGCGCTGACGCTGGCGCTGTTCTGGGCCTTCGACAGGGGAGGACGCCTCGATGCTGTCGCTCGATGAACTGGGCTTCACGCAGGACGGGTTCACCCTGTCGCTTTCGGGAGAGATCGCGCGCGGCGCGCGCGTGGCGCTTCTGGGCGCGTCGGGAAGCGGGAAAAGCACGCTCCTCGCGCTGATCGCGGGCTTCGAGCGGCCCGATGCGGGACGTATCCTGTGGGACGGGCAGGACATCACCGCAGCGCCCGTGGCGGCGCGGCCGGTGTCGATCCTGTTCCAGGACGGGAACCTGTTTCCGCATCTCTCGGCCTTTGACAACGTGGCACTTGGGCTGCGGCCCGACCTGCGCCTCTCGTCCGAGGATCGCGCGCTGGTCACCGGATGCCTGTCACAGGTCGGTCTGGCCGATCACGCGGACAAGCGTCCTGCGGCGCTCTCCGGCGGGCAACAGGCGCGGGTGGCACTCGCGCGGATGTTGTTGCGCGACCGGCCTGTGGCGCTGCTCGATGAACCTTTCGCCGCGCTTGATCCCGGTCTCAAGACCGATATGCTGGCCCTTGTGCGGGAGCTGTGCGCGGCACGCGGCCTGACGCTTCTCATGGCCTGCCATGACCTGCGCGACGCCGAGCGGCTCTGTGACCGGCTCTGGCTGCTCGAGGATGGGGCGAAGGTGCTGGACGCGGGTTTGCCCGGTCTGCGGGAGGATCCGCCGGAAGCCCTGCGCCCCTGGATGTGACGGCGCGGCGGGTGGGCGTGCCCACCCCACGCCCGCGCCGGCGGACGGTGTGTGAAACGAAAAACGCGCCCCGTGGGGCGCGTTTTCCTTTGCCTTGTCGCAGGCCTCACTCGGCGGGCTGCTGGCCCTTGGCGCGCGCCTTGACCGGGGCCCAGATGCGCTTGTTGGTGAGGTAGAGCAGCACCGACAGGATGCCGAGCATCAGGATGGCGGTGAAGCCCATCTGCTTGCGCGCCATCAGCGCCGGTTCCGCCGTCCAGGTCAGGAACGCAGCGACGTCCATCGCCATCTGCTCGACCGTGGCCTCGGTGCCGTCGCCGTATTCCACCGCGCCTTCCCAAAGCGGCGGGGACATGGCGATGTAGCCGCCTGCGAAGGTCTCGTTGCCGTAGAGGACCGCGCCGAATTCCTCGCGCTCGGACCCGGTGTAATGGGTCAGGAGCGAGGCGACGTATTCCGGCCCGCCGATGCCGCGGAACAGCTGGTTCAGACCAAGGCCATAGGGGCCGTGAAAGCCCGCGCGCGCCTTGGTCATCAGGCTGAGGTCGGGCGCGTTCTCGAGGCTCGACGTCGGGAAGTTGTCGTTCGGCGTGGCCGCGCGCCAATCCTGCAGGTCCTCATCGTAGACCTCGATGAAGTTCTGCTCGATGTAGGCGCGCACCTCTTCCTCGCTGAGACCCGGGCCGCCCTCGTCCGAGAGGGTCCGGATCGGCACGTAGCGAAGGCCGTGGCAGGCCGAACAGATCTGCGTGTAGACCTGCAGACCACGCTGCAGCTGGTTCTGGTCGAACGTGCCGAAGGGGCCTTCGAAGGAGAAGGCATAGTCTTCGACATGACCCTCCGCGCCCGCGGCGAGCGCCGCCCCCGAGGAGAGGGCCAGCGTCGCAGCCGTGACGGTGCTGATGGCAAGTTTCCTGAGCATACTCAGTGTCCTTTCTCTCACTCGGCGGGCGATGCTGCGGGCGACGTCGCGCCGCCGTGGCCATCACCGCCTTTGCCGTAGTGCTCGTTGAAGTCTTCCTCGATCGTGTCGGGCTGCGGCAGCGGCTTCTCGATGACGCCGAGCAGCGGCAGGATCACCAGGAAGTAGGCGAACCAGTAGGCCGACCCGATCAGGGCGATGTAGGGGTAGATGCCTTCGGCCGGCATCGCGCCCGCCCACATCAGGACGAAGAAGTTCACGATGAAGAGCCAGAACCACCACTTGAACATCGGACGGTAGCGACCCGAGCGGACCGACGAGGTGTCGAGCCAGGGCGCCAGCGCCATCACCAGGATCGCGCCGAACATCGCCAGAACGCCGAAGAACTTGGCGTCGATGATGCCGCCCGTCAGGAAGCTGGCCAGGATCACGACCCAGACGTCGCCGTCGAAGGCGCGCAGGATCGCGTAGAACGGCAGGAAGTACCATTCGGGCACGATGTGCGCCGGCGTCACCAGCGGGTTCGCCTCGATGTAGTTGTCGGGGTGGCCGAGGTAGTTCGGCATGAAGCCCACGATCGCGAAGAAGGCGACCAGGATCACGGCAAGCGCGAAGAGGTCCTTGATCACGAAGTAGGGCCAGAAGGGCAGGGTGTCGGCCTCGGCTTCCTTCTTCGAGGTGCGGCGCACTTCAACACCCGTGGGGTTGTTGTTGCCGGTCGTGTGGAAGGCCCAGACATGCACGATCACCAGGCCCAGGATGATGAAGGGCAGCAGGTAATGCAGCGACAGGAAGCGGTTCAGCGTGGCGTTGTCCACGGCCGGTCCGCCCAGAAGCCAGGTCTGGATCGCATCGCCCACGAAGGGGATGGCGCCGAAGAGGCCGGTGATCACGGTGGCGCCCCAGAACGACATCTGACCCCAGGGCAGGACGTAGCCCATGAAGGCGGTGCCCATCATCAGCAGGTAGATGAGCATGCCGATGATCCAGGTGATCTCGCGGGGGGCCTTGTAGGACCCGTAGTAGAGACCGCGGAAGATGTGAAGGTAGACAGCGATGAAGAACAGCGATGCACCGTTCTGGTGGATGTAGCGGATCGCCCATCCCCCGTTCACGTTGCGCATGATGTGCTCGACGCTGGCGAAGGCCAGGTCGACATGCGGGGTGTAGTGCATCACCAGGATGATGCCGGTGACGATCTGCAGGACGAGGCAGAACACCAGCACGATGCCCCAGATCCACATCCAGTTCAGGTTCTTGGGCGTCGGGATCATGATCGTGTCGTAGATCAGGCCGACGATCGGAAGGCGCTTCTGCAGGGATTTCTCCCAGTTCGCCTTCGGCTCGTAATGGTCGTGAGGAATGCCAGACATGTCGTTCGGTCCTCCGGATCAGCCGAGCAGGATCGTGGTTTCGTCCACGAACTCTGCAACGGGAATGGGAAGGTTTTCGGGTGCAGGCCCGCGGCGGATTCGGCCCGCGGCGTCGTAATGCGAGCCGTGGCAGGGGCAGAACCAGCCGCCGAAGTCGCCGGCGCCATCGCCGATCGGAACGCAGCCGAGGTGCGTGCAGACGCCGACCTGGACCAGCCATTCGCCGGTGTTCTCACCCGAGAAGTCGGGCATCGAGCGGTTCTCGTCGGTCGCCGGAACGTCGCCCAGGTTCGGGTTCCGCGCGATCGGATCGACCAGGTCGTCGACGGCAACGGCGCGGGCTTCGGCGATCTCTTCCTCCGAGCGGTGACGGATGAACACCGGCTTGCCGAGGAACAGGACCGTCAGCTGGGTGCCGACGGCGACACCGCCCACGTCGACGCGCATCTGGCTTGCGGCCTGCACGTCTGCCGAGGGGTTCATCTGGTTGATGAGCGGCCAGACGCCCGCCCCCACGGTCACGGCGCCAACACCGGCCGTGGCGTAGTACAGAAAGTCGCGGCGATCGCCGCTATGGTCTTCGGCGTGTGACACGGTTTCGCGTCTCCCCTTGTTCTGGGTCCGGGGACTGCCGGACCTTGAAAACCCGAAAGGGCGAGGGATGACCCCACTCGCCCGGCTGGCTCGCTGTCTATGGGCAACGGTTATAGGCGTCCAGCGGACAAACGCGCGCATCTAGGCCGAAATGTCGCAGAAGAAACGGCTTTCATGCCTTGGCCCGCAACCATTGGCAGAAACCCCCATGAAAGGTCGCAAGCGACGCGCGAAACCGGCGTCAGAGCGGCCTTCGCATGACCCGATGCAGGATGCCCGAGCCGTCATCATACTCAGGTCCCTCGGCGACGAATCCCAGGGCCTCGTAGAACCCGACCACACCCAGCTGCGATTCCAGGAGCGCCTCGGCGAAGCCGGCCGCGCGGGCCTCGTCCATCGCGGCCTCCATGATCCGCCGGCCGAGACCGGTGCCACGCGCGCGCGGCATGACTGCGACGCGCCCGATCTTGGCGGTGGTCCCGCGCGCGATCAGCCGGGCGCAGCCCAGCGGGCCGATGTCATCCTCGGCCAGCAGGTGAAGGCAGGTGGAATCCTCGTCGTCCCATTCCTCGGCCTCGGGGATCTGCTGTTCGTCGATGAAGACGGCCCGCCGGACGGCGAAACAGGCCGCACGGGCGGCCTCGGTCCGGGCGGGGCCGATCTTCATTCCGGCCGGGTTGCCTGCATGGACGGGCGGGTGGAGAAGCCTTCGAACCAGGCTGCCAGCGCCGGGCGACCCTCGCGCCAGGCCTTGTCACCGTGGCGCAGGTCGAGATAGCCGAGCGCGCAGCCCACCGCGACCTGTCCCATGTCGACCGGCCCCGCAAGGTGGCTCATCCATTGCGCCTCGATCGCGTCGAGCGCGCGGGAAACCTTGGCCCACTGGCCCTCGAGCCAGGGCTGGAAATGGATCTCGGCCGGGCGGAACCGGCTTTCATAGACGATGGCGATGGCCGCTTCCATGATGCCGTCGGCGGTCGCCTCGAGGGTCAGCACCTCCCAGAGCCGTGCCTCCGGGTAGAGGCCCGCATCGTACTGTGCGTCGAGGAACCGCGTGATCACGCGGCTGTCGTAGACGGTCGGGCCGTTGTCGCGCACAAGCGCGGGGATCTTGCCCAGGGGGTTCGCCGTGTTGATCCGATCCTCGCCGCCGAGAGGCGAGGTCTGGACCACCTCGTAGGGAACATCCGTGATGCCGGCCTCGGCGATCATCGCGCGGACCTTGCGGACGAAGGGCGACGCGCCCGAACCCAGAAGTGTGAAGCTCATGCCACGCGCCTCAGCCGAAGGCGGGCCAGGCCCGCAAGGTCGATCTCCATCCCCGGCCCGGCCGCGCCGAAGCGCAGCGCGCGCCGCCAGCGACCGGCGGCATTCACCTGCCCGGGCGCGTGGCCCACGTTCAGCCCCTCGGGCATCACGTCCATCGCCGCCTCGGCGGCGGGGTCGATCCGGCGGGGCCGGGCCCGCCGTGCGGCGGCATAGGCAAGGGCCGCGACCGCGCCATAGCGCAGCGCCGCGGCAGCGACGGGGGTGAACGGAATGGCCAAGGCGCGCCTCCCATGCGGCTGGTGGTCAGCCAAGATGTAGGGGAGCGGCAGGCACTTGTCTATTTCCCGTCCATGTCCGGAACGCCGCCGGCCATCATTGCCGAGAGCGTGTCCAGCTCTTGCCCGATGGGCGAATGGCGCACCATCCCGGCCGCCGCCTCGCGCGCGGTGTCGGTCTTGTTCTGGTTCAGCTTCCAGGTGCCGGCGATCTCCTGCACCTCGAGGCGAAAGGGCAGGATCTGCCGCATCATCCGGTCGAGCGTATCCCCGGGCATCTTGTCGGTGGTCCAGGGACGTTTCGGCAGAAGCCGGCCCTCGAACTGCGCCGAGACACGGTCGAGGTGGGGCCGCATCTCGGCGGGATCGCAGGGGTGCAGCACGCCGCGCAGATGGACGGCGACATAGTTCCACGTCGGCACCTGCGCCGGGTCGCCATACCAGTCGGGCGAGATGTAGCCATCGGGTCCCGTCACGGCGATGACCGCCGGGGTCGGGCCCGTCACCGCCCGCGCGATGGGGTTGGAGCGGACGAGATGCATCTCGGCCTCGGTCCCGGCGTCGTCCAGGTGAAACGGCACATGGGACAGCAGCGGGGCCGCCTCGCCATTCACGCAAAGCGTGCCGAACCCGCGGTGCCGCGCGAAGGCGAGGTTGCGGTCGCGCGGTTCCTGTCGAAAGGCGGGGTTGGGGTGCATGGCCTGTGGCCCTTTCCGAAAACGCCCTGTCCGGCGCGCCTAGACGATCAGCTGCCGCCCGTCTTGCCCCGTGATCCGCGCGGAGACGATCTGCCCCTCCGGCTGATCCGTTGCAAAGGCCACCTCGGTGAACTGTTCCGTGCGCCCCATGCGCGGGCTCTCCATCAGGATTCGGTGGGTTTGCCCCACCTGCCCGGAAAGGTGCGCGGCCACCCGCGCCTCTCCCGCCGCGCGCAGCCGCGCCGCGCGGTCCCTGATCGCGGTCCCCTCCACCTGCGGCATCCGCGCGGCAGGCGTGCCGGGGCGGGGCGAGTAGGGGAAGACGTGGAGCCAGGTGAGCCCACACTCTTCCACAAGCTTCAGGGAGTTGGCGAACCCCGCTTCCGTCTCGGTCGGAAAGCCCGCGATGATATCCGCGCCGAAGACCATGTCGGGGCGCAGCCTGCGGGCCTCCTCGCAGAAGCGGATCGCGTCGTCGCGCAGGTGACGCCGCTTCATCCGCTTCAGGATCAGGTCGTCGCCATGCTGCAGGCTGAGGTGCAGATGCGGCATCAGCCGCGGCTCGGTGGCGATGGCCTGCATCAGGTTCTCGTCCGCCTCGATGGAATCGATCGAGGAGATCCGCAGACGGGGCAGGTCCGGCACCAGCTTCAGGATGCGCATGACCAGGTCGCCCAGCCGCGGCGTGCCCGGCAGGTCCGCCCCCCAGCTCGTCAGGTCGACGCCGGTCAGCACCACCTCGTTGTAGCTGCGGCCCACCAGCCGCTTGACCTGGTCGACCACGACGCCCGCGGGCACCGAGCGCGAATTGCCCCGGCCATAGGGGATGATGCAGAAGGTGCAGCGGTGATCGCAGCCGTTCTGAACCTGCACGTAGGCGCGGCTGCGCGTGCCGAACCCGTCGATCAGGTGGCCTGCCGTCTCGGTCACCGACATGATGTCGTCGACCTGCACCTTTTCCGTGTCTCCCACGAAATCGGCGGCCATGCCGGCCCATGTCCCGGGCTGCATCTTTTCCGTGTTGCCGATGACCCGGTCCACCTCGGGCATGGCCGCGAAGGTCTCGGGTTCGGTCTGCGCGGCGCAGCCGGTGACGATCAGAGTGGCCCTGGGGTGGGCGCGGCGGAGCTTGCGGATCTCCTGCCGCGCTTTCCGCACCGCCTCGGCGGTCACGGCGCAGGTGTTCACGACCACGGCATCGCCAAGGCCCGCAGCGGCGGTCATCTCGCGCATCGCCTCGGTTTCATAGGCGTTGAGGCGGCAGCCGAGCGTGTGGAAGACGGGGGCTTTCGCGTCCATCAGACCGCCCCCAGCCAGTCGGGCGTCAGAACGCCGGAAAAGACATGCGCCGTCGGCCCGGTCATCCAGACGCCATCCTCGCGCCAGTCGATCCAGATGTCGCCGCCGTCGAGCGTGATCCGCACGCGCCGCCCCGTCAGCCCCCGCCGTGCCGCGGCCACGGCCACCGCGCAGGAGGACGAGCCGGACGCGAGCGTGATCCCCGTGCCCCGTTCCCAGACCCGCATCCGCAGGTGATCGGGGCCGATCACGTGGGCGAATTGCACGTTCGTGCGCTCGGGGAAGAGCGGGTGATGCTCGACCTCCGGACCTTCGGCAGCGAGGTCCACGGCCTCGGCATCCTCGACGAAGAAGGTGCAATGCGGGTTGCCCATGCCGGTCGCCACGGGCGCCCCCTCGATCGGCAGGTTGGAGGTGTCCACGGCCCGGGCCAGCGGGATGCCCTGCCAGTCGAGCGAGGGTTGCCCCATGTTGACCGAGGTCAGGCCGCCGCCCGCATCCAGCGCCTGCAACAGGCCGCGCTCGGTGCGAAGCGTCAGGGCGGAGAGGCCGCGCCGGTCCATCTCCCAGCGGGCGATACAGCGCGTGGCGTTGCCGCAGGCCGCCGAGAGCGAGCCGTCGGCGTTGTGGAAGACGAGCCTGAGGTCGGCCCCGGTGTCCTGGAGAATCACCGCCAGCTGATCGAACCCCACCCCCCGGTGGCGATCCGCCAGCGCACGCGCCAACGGCGCGGTGACCTCGGCGCCGGTTTCTCGCGCGTCGATCACCACGAAGTCGTTGCCGAGCCCATGCATCTTCATGAAGGGCAGGCCGGTCTGGAGGGCATCATCGGACATGCGCGCGCATATATCCCCCCTGCGACGACTTGGAAATCCCCGGCCCTCGGCCCGACCCGGTTTTTGGCTTGACGAGTCTCCGGGCCGACCGTAGGTAGGCGCCCCTGAGTGGGCCCGTAGCTCAGTTGGTAGAGCAGTTGACTTTTAATCAATTGGTCACAGGTTCGAATCCTGTCGGGCTCACCATTTCATCTCCCGATTTCATGGAAGTGGGGTCGCTTCGGCGGCCAGCGCCCCTGGCCCGTCTCGTGCAACGGACAAGGCCCGCCCGGCACGCCGGCGGGGTCCCGATCCTGCAGCCGGCGACGGGGTCCCGCACCCGCTCTCAGCGCGTCCCCGAATCCGATGGCGGGACGGTGCGACGGACGCCTGGCCTGACCGCCGTGAGGCCGACGGCGCCGCATGGCGCGGCGAGGCCCACGGCCCGCGAGTCGGTCTGAGCCGTCAGAAGAACGCCTGCAGCCCGGTCTGCGCGCGGCCGA
>WVSO01000029.1 GCA_015689745.1 Rhodobacterales bacterium HKCCSP123
AGCTTGAATCACGCAGCCCAGGAACCCTCAAGATGGTTTATGGGTCCTGACCCTAATATGTCTGTGTTCGCGACAAAGTCGCCTTTCCTCCATGTTGGCGGCTCCGTTTCGCCTAATTCCATCAGTAGGTCTGTTGTTCGCATCCGGTGGAATAAACCACCATCTTGGCTGATGAGGTAGGCAATGGAAGCGGGAAAGAATTTTTCGACAATCAGCACGTTCGCGTCTGACGAAAATGGCGCTATTACAGTTGATTGGGTAGTAATAACCAGTGCGGTCGTTGGGCTCGGCATGGCCACCACATTGGTTGTCTCCGGTGGTGTAGAAAATCTTGCGGAAGACACTCGCAACGCCCTCGCCAACATTTCGGTGGGCGTTACGTTTGGCCAAGAGGAAGATGGCGGTGGCTTCATGCTAACTGCGGAGACATTGACTAGTTGGCACCATAATGAAAGCTGGTTCAACGCCACGACGACCAACTATTCCGATCCAAACCAGTGGAGTGCTGAACAGCTTGTCGCGCAGCATGAAGCTATGGCCGAAATCATCTTGTCCGCCAACCCGAATGATATACAAAGCGGGCATTACCAAAATGCCATTGATCATATGGGTGCGATCGAGATCGGTATGGCTGCACAGGGTGTCTCCGTCCCTGATAGTGGTGTTGATTTTCAAACCGCTTATGAATCCTTCCACGGTAGTTGATTGGGACTCGTCCATTGCAGCCAAGTGCGTCAACTTTCCTCAACAATGGCTGGATAGTCCGCGATGCTACCAATCGGCGCTGACGAGGTGTACGGACGTTAGCGACGAAAGCGGCTCGTCACTAAGGCCGCAGGCGCGACCCTTCTGAACCCGACGCGAACGGGGTTTGCCATGGGTCTCACGGTCGATGCTAACGAGACCTCCCGGTGACGGTTCGGCGCCCAGCATAACTCAACAGCAATCGCATTTTTGGTAACGTCCCCCAACCAAATACACGTGGGTTTCGGCTTACCTGCCCGGTATCAAGCCGCGGATTTCCCATACGAATTCGCGCCGGGTTCGGACGGAGGGGTCAGCCACCAAAGCATCAAGATGGCGAGGACCAACTGGATTGCCGCTGAGACCATCAACCCAACAGTACTGAGCAAAATTGCCGGCCCGCGCAAAACTACTGGCGACGCACCCGCCGCCTCCATGGCACCGAACGCAAACACTCCGACCAGCAATGCCAGCATGAACGCGACACTGAAGATCGTTGGAAGCAGAATATTCCAGCCCAATCTGCCCGCATCGTACAGCTGCCTCCAGCCTGCGGCCAGAAGCGGAAGGATGGTCGCGAGTTGGAAAAGCGGGGCAAATGCTTCTGTGGCGGGCTGGAGAAGGCTTGTTTCAATAGGTTCTCGCGGTTGATCATGCGAGCCTTGGGGTTGCCCTGGGTGACTAGCGGATTTGTCGGCTGCGCAATACTTCAAGTGCGCGGCGATCATATCTGTATCGCAGCATCAATGACCAAGAGAGACATACCATGTCATTCCGCACCTCGAAAACGAACCTCGTCGATATCATGATCCAGGCCCGCGACGACCGCGATCGGGCGCTGGCCGTATTGTGGGCCCGCCTGACCGGGCGGAGCACGCCAATCTACTACTGACGGCCGGCACCCCCGACCGGAAATCGGTCGTTTCTGACAGCGCCCGGTCCGGCTTCTCGTGCGGCCAGACCGTGCCGTGACCGATCGGACGTTTTCGGACGCACCGGGCCTTACCCGACAGGATCAGCATGCTGCAAGGTGTACGAGCAAAATCCCTCTCAGGCCGAACGGGTACGAAAACGGACTGGGGTGCTGTTGTGCCGGATGTCATGAATTACGTCCGGCAGCTCTGAGCGTAGCCGCACCCAGAGAGGTGCAGGCTGCGCATCAACAAAGGTGCAAGCGGGGATCGATACGGCACCTTACTGTGGTGTGATCTGATGACCAAACGGTCACTGAACAGATTCCGGCGGCCACGGTCGCAGCGCTCGCGCGCCGCACGACGGAGCCCTAAGTCATAGCGGCGGATATCGCGGTGCTCGCGCACCACAAAGGCGGGGACTCCATCTTATAAGGGGTGTAGCGGCGCTTGGGTGCCGCTGGCCGCGGCCCCATGATCACACCGAGGCGCTTGTCGGATAGGTGATGTCCATCGCGCCTTCAGCAAAATCATCGAAGCTTTTTTGCCAGACGCTGCCAGGCCACATCACCTCCATCGCGCGTGCGCGCGGCCGATACGCGGCTGTGTACAGTGTTCCGAAACCCGCATCGAAGGCCAAAGAATAGAGCGGAGGCCGCAAGAAGGTGGCGATGAACTTTTCGGGCGTCTCCGGATGCAGGGTCAGTCGTTGCAGCAGGAATCGCTCCCGCTCGACCGTCGCGGTCAGACGCGCGTGGCTTTGCCATTCCACCCGATCTTGATGGTTGGTCGCGACGGCGGCGTGGGTCAGCACCGTGGGGCGGTCGGGCGCCAGATAAGCCGTAAGAAAGCGACGAGACGCGTCGAGGACAGTCACATTGTAGCTCATATGGCAGGGCACGCGTAGCAGCGCGCGGCCCGCCTCCTCCGTCGTTTCGCAGGTTTGTAGGACGTAGCGCAGGATCAGTGGTACGCCGAAGCCCTCGCCCACTGCCTGCCGCCCGCCGAAGGTTAGTGACACGGCAAGGCCTGCGTCGTTCATCCCATCGACGAGCCCGAAAAGCCCGTCGGACATTCCCATAACCCCCCGCCCCTGCCAGCGGGTCTTGAGAAGGAAGGCGTCGAAGGCCTCGGCGGAGTAATCGTAATTGCGTACGATGAGTGGCTCTTCGCCCGGCCAGATTGCCTGACTGCAGCCAGCAAGATAGCGCGGCGGGCAGTAGAAGCTGAGAAAGCGCGCCTGCGCGTCGCCACCGCCCGCCAATTCGCACAGCATCTCATAGAGCGGGAGGAGCTCCGGCATATGCTCCCGGAGCGCTTGCAGGCCCTCCCGATAGGTCGGCCGCCCGGTCAGCCCTTCGCGCGACCACCACCTCTTGTAAGCGGGCCAATAGTCAGCAAAGGCCGCAGCCCATTTCGGGCCAGGCGTATCCTCGGAGATGGCGCGAAAGATCGGCATGTCTTCGTCCTAGCGGCTCTTGCGGCCATTCGAAAGCGGATTGGTGGCGTCGAGCGGTCCCTTGGATTGATGCGGTGGCCGTGGCGCTTGCGGCGGGCACCGAAACACAGCGATGCCGTGCCCAGGTCGTCGTTCGGCGCAGACAGGCGTGATCTGCGCCATTTCGACGTACGAGCGGGCGCCCGGGCCGATGCAGGCCGGGCGCCCTTTCTGGCGCTCCATGCGGTCGCCCCAGCGCGTTACATGATTTTGAAGGCCGGTTCTTCGGTGGCGCGCGCCGAGGGCAGCGGACGGGCCGAATAGGCGGATTTTATGCCGTCGATCCACTGCTTGGCTTTCGGCGTCAACTGGAAGCTCTTTGTCATGGACCGGCCCCGCGTCACAAGGATGCCGAGGTCGGCACCTTCGTAGCGGTAATCCCCGACATTCGAAATGCGCAGAAAAAAGGCCTCGTCCTCGGTTTCCACGGCGCGCCGGTGGTAATCGAACCGGTCGTAGATTACCTGCCCGTCCGGCAACATCTTGTAGATGCCGGATTGCGGCGCGTGAGTTATGATATCGACATTGTCCTCCGTGTGCTTGATGACCATTTGCGACCAGCTGTCGATCATATCCGGATCGGCCCAACGCGCGTTCAATTCATCCACGTCAAGATTGAACGGCTTTTTCGAGAACTCCAGCAAATGGAACAGGAACAAAGGCGCGTCCGCATGGGCGAAGGCTGCATGGTTCGTCATAGAGGAGGCACCGGTAATCCGGGGGTTTAACTCTCCAAGCCAGATATCGTCGTTTTTCTTGTCGATCAGGAAATCCAGCTCGAAATAGCCGCGATAGCCCTCCTTGCGGAGTTGTTCGCCGAATT
The DNA here is from genome assembly GCA_015689745.1 of Rhodobacterales bacterium HKCCSP123. Lineage (GTDB taxonomy): Bacteria > Pseudomonadota > Alphaproteobacteria > Rhodobacterales > Rhodobacteraceae > Roseicyclus. Next base: position 3,977 of record WVSO01000029.1, read on the forward strand.
TGAAGGTCAATTCGCGGGCCTGTTGTCGTTGCTTCGGCGAAAAGGCGGTAGAGAAGATTTCATTGCCGCACCAGCCGCCGCGATAGGGCGTCAATTCCTTGAAACCCACAAGTTCGGTCATCAGCGGGCCGACGATGGTACCTTCGGAAGTGGCGCAGGCCTCAATGGCCGACCCGCGGCAATCGATACGCTTCATGATCTTGATCTCGCCCTCGCCGACAATCTCATGTTCATGCTTGCGGAAATCTGCCTCGGACTGAATAAAGAAAGTGGTATGCCCGCTGTCTCCGAAGGCCGATTGCAGTACCAGATCGGTGCCGATCCCGGCCTCAGTCGCAACCTCCAGCAGATGCTCCCAGCTTCTGACCTCGGACAACGTGTTGGGTACCGAGGGCACGCCGGCCTTGTTGCCGACGCGGACCGTTTCGATCTTATTGTCCATGGATTGGCGCAACTTCGCCTTGGGGAACCAGACCTCGCCGCCCATCTCTTTGACTAATCGCTCGGTTTCCTCGTCAAACATCAAAAACACGAATTTCGGCTTGCCGCCGCGCGCCTTGACGTAGTCAATCACCTCTTTGTGGGAAAGGAGGTAATTGTTGATGTCCTCGATCGACTGAAACTCGTCATGGGGAAGTTCCGAGGGGCAGAGCACATTGGGGTGACGCCCATCGAAGCAATCCATGTAGCAGATGTACTTGAAGTTCTTCACCCATTCGTCGAGGCCGAGAAGATTGAAGTTCGTGGCCGACACGAAGTAGATCGGGTCCTTGTTGGTGTGGAAATACCGCCGGATTTCCGAGATGTTGCTCAGTGTCTTCTTAGGCATTTTCTTCAAGGTCCTTTTGTTGGTCAGATCTGGAATTCGAGATGTTGGGAGCGGGTTCGGGGCGCAAAACGCGCATCACAATGGCGTAAAGACCCGGTACCCACATGGGCGCCGGCCCCGACAGATCAGCAGGGGCCGGACCTGGCACTAACCTGGCTGTTTGCTTGCGGCTGCGGCTTTTAGCGCCGCGGGTGTGAAGACGCGTAAGCCTAGATCGGCACGGAAGCCATGGATTTCGCTGACGTCGAGGGCGCGCATGAAGGACATAATCTCCGGGCTAATCACCTGCCCCGGCACCAGGATCGGAAAGCCCGGCGGATAGGGGATGATGAAGCTAGAGGAAACAAGTTCCTCCTGCGCCTCGACCAAGCGCTGCGTTTCCTCCAGCGAAAAGTAATCACAATTGTCTTCGTCATAAGCAAGGAAGAAGGCCGCGCGGATATCGCCCTCGGGCGTCGTGCCGGAGGCGCGGAAGGCATCGTGGAAACGTGAGAAATCGGGCAGCGGAGGGACATGCTCGACTAGCGCAGCAACCCGGTGTTCGAAGGAGCGCCTCTCCATTTTGGAGGCGTCGTCAAGAAGATCGTCCAACTCATGCGCGATCTCGACGAGCACCTCGATCAGATAGGCGACCGAGGACCGCGTGGTACCAATGTTGGTCATGAAGAGGACGGTGTTGCGGGAAGTCTTGTTAATCTGGATCCCATATTTGTCCATCAAGATCTTGGTCTTGAAGGTGTCGCCATCCCAGCCTGTGCCGCCCACGGCGAGCGTGATGCGGGTGGGATCGAGGACAAACTCGTCCTGACTCCAGACGGTCCAGATATCCGTCCAGCCCTGTTCGGGGTCATAATAGCTTTGGACGCCGCTTTCGCGATACTGGTCCGGGATCATGTCGCCGGCGGTCAGGATTTTGAAATACTTCGACAAAAGTGGATGCGTCGAAATCGCGCGTCGGATCGACATGGCACTTTCGACCTGGCGCTGCACGAACTCGAAGCCTTCCAACTCCACCTGGCGTCTGCCCACGTCGAGCGAGGCGATGATCTGGTAATTGGGCGAGGTGGAGGTGTGGGTCATGTAGGCTTCGTGGAAGGACTGTTCGACCTCGCCTTTGAAGTCCTGATCGTTAACGTGGATCATCGAGCCCTGGCGCAGCGATGTCAGGGTCTTGTGGGTGGATTGCGTCGCGTAGACACGAACGCGGGCATCGGGCGGCGGTAAGAGACGGGTGTCGAGCCAGACATCCTCGTCGGCGTCCTTAAGGCGTTTCTGCTGGTCTTCATAAGCCTCGCGCGCGGCGGGCGTGCGCAGCGTTTCGCGCAGCGTGTTGGCCACCCCCATCGCGGTACGCTGGCGGTAGGTCGGGCCGAAGCGAGCGAAAGCGAACCAGGCCTCGTCCCACAGGAAAATCAGATCCTTCTTGATGGCGAGGCATTCCTCCATAACGCGCTGGACGTTGTAGACCAGCCCATCGAAGGTGCAGTTCGTCAGAAGGACCATGCGCACCCGGTCGAGCTTTCCCTCGGCCTTCAGTTTCAGAAGATGGTGCTTGATTTCTCGGATCGGGACGGCGCCGTACATGGAGTATTCCGACAGCGAATAGCTGTCCATGTAGACGACATTCGCACCCGCCAGCACCATGCCGTAGTGGTGCGATTTGTGGCAGTCGCGGTCCACCAGCACAATGTCACCGGGCCGGACGAGTGATTGCACCACGATCTTGTTGCAGGTGGAGGTGCCGTTGGTGGCGAAGAAAGTCTGTTTTGCCCCAAAGGCGCGGGCCGCCATATCTTGGGCCTCCTTGATCGGGCCGCGCGGCTCCAGAAGGGAGTCGAGACCGCCCGAGGTGGCAGAGGTTTCGGCGAGGAAGATGTTCGGGCCGTAAAAGGCGCCCATGTCCTGAATCCAATGCGAGCGGGAGATCGATTTGCCACGGCTGATCGGCATGGCGTGAAAGACCCCGGTGGGTTGCTTGGAGTATTCCTTGAGCGCGGTGAAGAAGGGCGTCTTATAGCGCCGGTTCACGCCGCGTAGGATATTGAGGTGTAGTTCCAGGAAATCTTCCTGATTATAGAACACCCGGCGGCAAAGGCCTAGATCGAGGCCGGCGATATCCTCGGCGGAACGGTCGGTCACGAGATAGGCGTCGAGTTCCGGCCTGATCTTGGCGATCAGGCGGCAGGTTTCAGGGCCGTATTCATGGGGCTCGATCTCATCCACGTCCTCGTCGCCCACACGGCGCAGGTAACGGCTCAGGATCGGTAATTCATTCTTGGATTTCAGCGTGAGCCCTGGGCGCACGACTATGGCCTGGACGTTGTGGTTAAAGAGGATTCCGATCAACGCATCCTCGAGGGACGGAACGACCACGGGTTCGTAGATGAAAGGGTCCTCTGCCCGGCGCATCCGCAGCAAGTTGGCGCGAAGGAATTTCTCCTGATGCTCGTTGACCTCGTCCACGATCATCACTTCGAAATAGGGGCGTCCGAGGGCGCGGGCCTCTGGCGCAAGGGACGCTTCGTCTTCGTAATCCTCGTTGTCGGCCTCGTCTGAGGTGAGCGGGATGCGGCGACGACGATAGGCGCCGGAGGTCAAAGCACGGGCAATGCGGCGCACGGCAGTGGCGAGTTCCTCGATATTGCCGTGGGTTAGTTGCCGCTGGAGATGTTCGAAGGCATCTCGTCCCGGGAAGGCCCAGTATGTCTCGATAGGGGCAAGCTGTTCGAAGAGTGCCTCTGCCCTTTGCAGAAGCTTCTTGGCATGCCGACCTTGGGTGCCGTGCCGATGCAGGCCTTCGGCGACCTCGCGCAGCGCGCTCCAACGGTCGGAGCGGAGTTGAACCGCGCTGTAGTAGTCGCGGATAGAGGACAACTTTTGCGTCTCTTGCTGGACATTCATCTTTCTGTCTCCCTTGGGGGGCGCCGGCTGCGAAGGCCCCTTCAGGCGCGCGGCCAGATTGCGGCGGGTCAGTCGGATCCAGTTTTGGCCTGGAAGACCGCATAGTTTGGTGGCGCTTTGTCGGGGCTTTCGGTGTAGCCGAGGGCCGTACGAGGGTCGGCCGCTTTCACTCCCGCCGTCGCCCCCTGTTTTGGGGTTTCGAGGGGTCCGAGCGTTTTCAGATAGGCGTCCGCACCCGATGTGCGGTCGTAGATCGTGAAGTCGGCCTCACGATCGCGGAAGGATTTCAGCACCTGACCGAGGCCGCGCATCCCCGTCTCGCGCTGGCGGCGAACCTGATCGAGGTCAACCTCGATGGGGAACATATCTTCCTGCCCCGCCGATTGGTGAAGAACGGTCGCCGAGGGGTCAACCACGATAGAGCGCCCGACCCCGCCGGCAGCCAGCCCGTTGACGGCAAAGACATAGCACTGAAACTGCGCAGCGGTGGCGCGTGCGATCGACAGTTCCGCATCGCGGTCAGTGGTGCCCGTGAGCACCGGGTTCAGAAGCACCTCAACACCCTGAGAGGTCAGCTGACGCGTGGTTTCGGGAAACCAAATATCATAGCAAATCGACAGGCCGAAGCGACCCACCTCCGGCACGTCGAAGATGCAAAACTCAGTCCCCGCGTCCACGCCCTGTTCGTAGGGTCGGAAGGGGAACATCTTTCGGTATTTGGTGACGATCTCGCCCTGGGGGTTGATCACGACGGAGGTGTTGTAGATGCGCCCATCCGGCGTCTTTTCGAACATTGAGCCGGGGATTAGCCAGATCCTGTAGCGGCGCGCGTCCTCCTGAAACTGCTCCAGCGCCTCGTTTGGGAAGGGCTGAGCGTATTGGTGCAAGGGGCCGTATGGGGCGAGTTCGCTGAACACGGCCATCTGCGTCCAGGGGAAACGGGCCATCAGCACGTCGATGCGGTGCCTCATCGCCTCCACATTCGAGTGCAAGGCGGCGACATGCATCTGGATGCCGGCAATTGCGAAAGGGGTCATCTGTTCTTGTTCTCCCGAAGCGAACGGTTGGCCTCGTGGGCACGGGCTGCCCGGCGTGGTGCAGGCGCCGGACTAGGCCAGTTTTAGCGGACCACCAGCACAGGGATCGTGCTGTGGCGCACCACCTTGTCGGCCTGGCTTCCGATAAGAAGGGTCTGCAGTTCACTCGGCGGGTGGGAGGCCATGACGATCAAGTCGGCCTTCAGGTCGCCCGCGATGCGCAAGATCGTTTCGGCCACATGGCCGTGTGCAACATGCACCTCGGTTTCGGCGGCCTCCGGCAGTTGCTCGGCGGTGAAGGCGAGAAGCTCCGTCTTCATCTTTTCCATCGCGGTCTGAACGAAATTTGCGGGAAGGAAATTCGCCACCATTGCGCCGCCCAAGTCGTGGACGATGCCGAGAACGTGGATCTTGCCCGTGTCCGACGCGCAGCGCAGCGCGGCAGGCAAAGCTTGTTTCCAACTGGCCTCATGGGCGAGATCGACCGGAAGCAGGATATTGTCGAACATGATCTATCTCCCTAGGGTCACGCTTGGGCCGCGTGCGGTCGCGCGGGCGGTGGGGTCTTGGCGGCTCGCCCCCGCTGAAGCCACACGATAAGCGCAAGAAGCGCCAAGGCGGGGATGAACATCAGGTATTTCGAGGGCGCCGGCACGGGCTGAAGGACACGGAGCACTTCTTGATCCCAGTCGAGCCCCGCAGCCTGAGCCGGGGAACCGAAGGCGACGTTGTCGATGATCATCCGGTCACCGTCCTGGATGAATTCCAGCCCGGCATCCATCAGACGGTCCTCACCCGTGGCCCCGTCCCCCATTTCGATCAGCGCCACGAACTCGATCGGGTCGCCGATGTCGTTGAGTCCTGCCACGCGAATGCGCAGATCCTCGCCAACGGGGGTGTTAGCAGCTGCCTCGACGATCTGGGCCGGCGGCACTTCCTCGAAGGGGGGCGCGATCATGTCCATCCAGAATCCCGGGCGGAACAAGGTAAAAGCGATTAGGAGGAGCGCGACGGTCTCATAGATGCGGTTTTTCGCAAGGAACCAACCTTGAGTTGCCGCCGCAAAGAGGAGCATGGCAATCGTCGATACGATGAAGACGAATATTCCTTGTATCCACGTCACCTCAATGAGCAGCAATTCGGTGTTGAAGATAAAGAGGAATGGAAGCGCCGCGGTGCGAAGCGAGTAGAAGAAGGCCACGACGCCTGTGCGGATCGGATCGCCGCCCGACACAGCTGCCGCCGCGAAACTCGCCAAGCCCACAGGCGGCGTCACATCCGCCATGATCCCGAAGTAGAACACGAATAGATGCACGGCAATGAGTGGCACGATAAGGCCATTTTGCTGACCAAGAGTCACGATCACCGGAGCCAAAAGCGCGGAGACCACGATGTAGTTGGCCGTGGTCGGCAGGCCCATGCCAAGGATCAGCGACAGGACGGCGGTCAGCAAGAGGATCGCCATGATATTGCCGCCCGAAAGCACCTCCACCACTTCGGCGAGTGCGGAGCCCACGCCAGTCTGGCTGACGGCGCCCACGATTATGCCTGCGGTCGCCGTGGCGATGCCGATGCCGATCATGTTGCGCGCGCCGGTTTCCAGGCCGGAGATCAGATCCTTGACGCCGTCGACGACGGCGGTTCCGAAGGCGCTGTCGCCGCGCATCAGAGCCGTCAGCGGGCGCTGCGTGACCAGGATGAAGACCATGAAGGCTGTGGCCCAAAACGCCGAGAGGCCGGGCGAGAGGCGATCGACCATCAGCGCCCAGACGAGAACGACAACCGGCAAGATGAAGTGCAGCCCCGACCGCGCGGTCGGCCCCGGCAGGGGCAGCACCGTCACCGGCGCGTTCGGATCGTCGAGCTCGAGCGGCTTTTCCCGAGACGCGACATAAAGCAATGCGACATAGACAAGCGCAAGCAGACCAAAAAGGATATATCCCGCCGTGTCCGGGAAGGCGGGCCGGAGCCAGCCGATGCCGTAGTAGGTCGCGAAGGAAACGACGCAGATCACGATGATCGCAAAGGCGATCCCGATCAGACGGCGCACCAGGGGCTTTGGCTCATAAGCGCGGGGCAAACCCTGCATGCCGGCCTTCACCGCCTCGAGGTGCACAATATAGACGAGCGCGATGTAGGAGATAACGGCGGGCAGGAAGGCGTGCTTGACCACGTCGAAATAAGGGATGCCCACATATTCGACCATAAGGAAGGCCGCGGCGCCCATAACGGGCGGCATGATCTGTCCGTTGACAGAGGAGGCGACCTCGACAGCGCCGCCCTTTTCGGCAGAGAAGCCCACTTTCTTCATCAACGGGATGGTGAAGGTGCCGGTCGTGACCACGTTGGCGATGGAGGAGCCGGAAATCAGGCCGGTCATCCCCGAAGAGACGACGGCGGCCTTGGCGGGGCCGCCCTTGAGGTGCCCCATTAGGGAAAAGGCGACTTGGATGAAGTAGTTGCCCGCGCCCGCTTTATCGAGAAGCGAGCCAAAGAGCACGAAAAGGAAGACGAACTGCGTCGAGACGCCAAGCGCGATGCCGAACACGCCCTGGGTGGTGATCCAGTGGTGGTTGACGATCTGGCTCATGTTGTTGCCACCATGGGCGATGATCGAGGGCATGTAGGGGCCGAGCACCGTATAGACGAGGAACACGCTAGCCACGATCATCAGCGCCGGCCCGAGAGAACGGCGGGTGGCTTCCAGCAGCAACATCATTCCGACGACGCCCGCGACAAAATCCATCGGGATCGGCGCGCCAACCCGATTTGCAATCGCATCGTACTGAACGAGGATGTAAAGGGCGGCCGCGGCGCCAATGATGGCGAGGGCCCATTCCCAGGGCGGGATCCGGTCTTTGGGAGAGCCGAGAAGAACGGCACCGACGATGCCGGCAATGACGACCGGGATCCACCAGACCGCGTCCCCTTCGCGTGCGGAGATCATGAAAAGTGTGCCGATCAGGATAGGGATGCCGATGCCGAGCGCCAACTGCACCTTCGAGCGGGCCGCGGGGAATGCCGCGAAGGCGAGGAATATTGCGAAACCGAGATGGATGGAGCGTGCCTCGGTAGAGTTGAACACGCCGAATCCTAAGGTGAAAGGCAAGGGCGAGGCGTACCACAGCTGAAACAGCGACCAGGCGACGGCGACCGCAGCAATAAAGGTGCCAATGTAGCCGGTACTGCCGCGCCCGCCGGTGTCGGAGGAGGCAACCAGTTCGTCAAGTTCCGCCTGGCTAAGCCCGCCGCGCCCCGAGGCTGCGTTTTCCACGGCCGCAGCCTGGGTTTGATCGTTGTCGGTCATTCTGTCCCCCTCCCCGCATCCACCGGGTAGAAGAGCGGCCTAAAAATTCTTTTGGAGCGTCCGGGCGGCCGCCATTGTCGGCCGGAGGCTTGAGGCCGCCCACCCCGGTCGCGGGGTGGGCGCGCAGTTGGATCACTCGATCCAGCCGCGCTCGCGGTAGTAGCGCTCCGCACCCGGGTGCAGTGGCGCCGAGAGGCCCAGGGAAATCATCTCCTCTTCCTGCAGGTTGGCGAATGCCGGGTGCAGGCTGCGGAAACGGTCGAAGTTGTCAAAGACCGCCGCGACCATGGTGTAGACAACTTCATCGGGTACGGCGGCCGATGTCACGAAGGTGGCGCGCACGCCGAAGGTGGTCACGTCCTCATCGGTGCCCGCGTACATGCCGCCCGGGATTGTGGTGTAGGCATAGTAGGGGTTGGCGGCGACGAGATCGTCGATCGGCCCGCCCTCGACCGGGATCAGGCGCGCGTCCACGGTGGAGGTCGCCTCCTGAATCGAGCCGTTCGGGTGACCGACGGTGTAGATGATCGCATCCACATTGTTGTCTCCGAGGGCGGCGGATTGTTCGGCGGGCGCTAGTTCGGAAGCGAGCGCGAAGTCGTCCATCGTCCAGCCGAGCGCGTTCATCACGATCTCCATCGTCGCCCGCTGGCCGGAGCCGGGGGCGCCTATGTTTACGCGCGCGCCGCGCAGATCGTCGAAGGTGGTGATGCCGCTATCGGCGCGGGCCACGACGGTAAAGGGCTCGGGATGGACCGAGAACACCGCACGCAGGTCGGAGAACTGATTGCCCTCGAACTGGGAAGTGCCGTTGTAAGCGTGGAACTGCCAGTCAGACTGCGCGACCCCCATCTCCATGTCGCCGGCCATGATCGAGTTGATGTTGGCGATGGAACCACCGGTCGACGGCGCGGTGACGCGGATGCCGTGCGTTTCGGTGCCGCGGTTCACTAGGCGCGCGATGGACTGGCCCACCACGAAGTACACACCAGTCTGGCCGCCGGTACCTATCGTCACGAAGGTTTCCTGGGCCGGCGCGGCGGTGCCACCCAGTGCGGTGGCTACGGCGAAGGCGGTTAATTTTGCGAATTTCATCTACGACTCCCTATCATCGATTTTAGTTTTGACATGACGGCTTTTTCGCCGATTATGGCTCACTCGATGAGCCTCACGCACCGATCGCGCCGGTCGCGACACGCACGATCCAATCATCCAACATCATAGATTTGCGGTCTGCAACACCTGCCCTATGGTTGAGCTTTCTGAGAAAATTGCAACTCATTAGTTCCGCCCAAACCATCCTCAAGGTCAGAAGGTGGGCGGGGTGCAGGCGCTGACGACAACGCAGTCCTCCGACCCAATATTGCGAAAACGATGGGGGATCCGGCTGTCGAAGAGATAGCCGTCACCCGGGTTCAGGACGCGGATTTGGTCACCCACCGTGACCTCGATGATGCCCCGGATCACGATGCCTGCTTCTTCGGCCTCATGGCGCAGCATTTCGGCACCGGTGTCGGCACCTGGCGGATAGGTTTCGTAAAGAACCTGAAGGGCGTGCCGCGCGGCGTTGCCCAATTGGCGGAGCGAGACCTTCACCCCCTGCCCCAGCCCAACGTCCTGCGGGGAGAGCTCCGTGAACTCGCCGGCAGAGAAGAAATACTTCGGCGGGCCGTCGACCTCAATCTCCGAAAAGAACTCGCTCAGGGGCATGTCGATGGCGTCGAGTAGACTTTTTAGGGAAGCGACTGACGGGCTAGATCGGTTCTGTTCGATCTGTGAGATGGCGCCACCGGTCATGCCCGCGCGTTGCGCCAATTCCCGTTGAGACAGCTTGCGCGCCTCGCGCACCGCTCGCAATCGACCGCCGATATCCAACCGCAGTCCCCTATTCATGTGACAAAATTATTAAGCGGAGCCATGTCGCCTGCGTCAAGTCCAAAAAAATAATTAATTTCCGCATCAACTTATCAGATCAGTGCGCAGCTCACACAATCTGACCATTATTCCCATTGACAAAAATACTAATCATCGTAAAAAATATTGAGCATTTTTCCCGCCACAAGGATGGCCAACATGTCCGACACCACCCGCAAGCCAACATCGGCAAAGAAATCCAGCCCGCGCAAAACCGCGGCGAAACGCACCTCCGTCTCGGCCACGACAACCGAGGCGGCAGTCCCCACCGCCGTGGCGGTGGCGCAAACGGTGGCAGCGGCCGCGCCGGTTCGGCCCACCCCCTCCGTGGCGCCCGCCGCCCAGAGCAACGCAGCGCTCCTAGCGCGCCGGGAGGCCGCAGTCGCGCGCGGTGTAGCTTCCGCCGCGCCGATCTTTGCCGCACGGGCCGAGAACGCCGAATTGTGGGACGTAGAAGGCCATCGCTATATCGATTTCGCTGGAGGAATTGCCGTTCTGAACACCGGCCACCGCCATCCCGACGTGATCGCCGCCGCCAAGACGCAGGAAGACCTCTATACTCATACATCCTTTCAGGTGGTGCCCTATGAGCCGTACGTCGCGCTGGCGGAGAAGCTGAACGCCCTCGCACCCGGCGATTTCGCGAAGAAGTCGCTTCTGGTGACGACCGGCGCCGAGGCGGTGGAAAACGCCGTGAAGATCGCCCGCGCTGCGACCGGCCGCCCAGGCATCATCGCCTTTAGCGGCAGCTACCATGGACGGACGCTGATGACGCTCGGCCTGACGGGCAAAGTCGCTCCCTACAAGAAGGACGTGGGCCCCTTCCCCGCTGACATCTTCCGCGCGCCCTTCCCCGATGCGCGGGCCGGAATCACTGTGGCCGACGCGCTACACGGCCTCGAGACGCTGTTCCTGACCGATGCCGACCCGTCGCGCGTGGCGGCAATCATCCTCGAGCCGGTCTTGGGCGAAGGCGGTTATCACCCAGTTCCAGCCGAAATGTGGCATGCGCTGCGCGAGATCTGCGATAAGCACGGGATCCTGTTGATTTCCGACGAGATTCAGGCGGGCTTCGGTCGGACCGGCACTTGGTTCGCGGTGGAACATTCGGGCGTCGCGCCCGACCTGATCACGGTGGCGAAATCCATGGCCGGTGGCTATCCCATCGCGGGCGTCGTAGGCCGAGCCGAAGTAATGGACGCGCTGGCGCCCGGCGGGCTCGGCGGCACGTATGGTGGCAACCCGGTGGCCTGCGCCGCGGCGCTCGCGGCCATCGACGCCATCGCTGCCGAAGGGCTTTTGGCCCGGTCGACCACCTTGGGAGAGACCATGCGCGCGCGCCTCGCCGAGATGGGTGCCCGCACCGCCCCCTTCCGGATGTGGGACATACGCGGGCTTGGCGCTATGCTGGCAGTGGAGTTCGTGACTGACTTCGACAGCGCGACGCCGGATACGGGCTTCACCAAATCGGTGATCGGACACGCGCTGCGCCGGGGGCTGATCCTTTTGGCCTGCGGGATGCACGGGAACGCCATTCGCATCATGGTGCCGCTCACCGCCTCCGACGCGATCATCGAAGAAGGCATGCAGCTCTTCGAAGCGGCTTTGGCCGACGCGGTTGCGGAACGCATGGCGACTGCCGCAGAGTAAGCGAACGAGGGGGCCGGCCGTCGCGGTCTGGTCCCCGCCTCGCTCCCGACCGCGAAAGGACCGTATCCATGGGTCATGTCTTCCCCCGCCACACCCGCCAAATCCTGCCCGTCGCCGTCGGCGGCGAAGGGTGCTACCTGATCGATCACACCGGCAAACGGTATCTCGACGGATCGGGCGGCGCGGCGGTGTCGTGCTTGGGGCATGGAGACAAGGAGATCATCGACGCGATCAAGGCACAGCTCGACAAGGTGGCCTTCGCGCACACCGGTTTTCTGACCTCTGAACCGGCGGAGGCCTTGGCCGATCTCTTAGTGGAACATGCCCCGGAGGGCATCGACCGGGTCTATTTCGTGTCGGGTGGCTCGGAGGCGACCGAGGCCGCGATCAAACTCGCACGACAGTATTTCGTCGAAAGAGGCGAGCCGAACCGCGGCCGCCTGATCGCCCGCAAGCAAAGCTACCACGGCAACACCATCGGCGCGCTGAGCGCGGGCGGCAATGCTTGGCGCCGGGAGCAGTTCGGCCCACTGTTGCTCGACGTGAGCCATATCGAACCCTGTTACGAATACCGTAACCGGCGCGACCAGGAGAGCGCGGAAGAATACGGGCTGCGCGCAGCGAACGCGCTTGAGGAGGAAATCCTGCGACTCGGCCCGGAGACTGTCATGGCCTTCATGGCGGAGCCGGTAGTGGGCGCCACAGCTGGCGCGGTGCCGCCTGCGCCTGGCTATTTCAAGCGCATCCGCGAGATTTGCGACAAATACGGCGTCCTTCTGATCCTTGACGAGGTGATGTGCGGGATGGGCCGCACGGGCACGCTCTTCGCTTGCGAACAGGACGGCGTGGCGCCTGATATCGTCTGCATCGCCAAGGGCCTTGGTGCGGGCTACCAACCCGTGGGCGCGATGCTCTGCAGCGCCGAGATCTATGACGCCATCGCGGCCGGCTCTGGTTTTTTCCAGCACGGCCATACCTACATCGGCCATCCAGCCGCGACGGCGGCTGGCCTGGCGGTGGTGCATGCGATGCTCGACCGGGGGCTGATTCCGCGCGTAGCCGAACAGGGCGAAAAGCTCCATCAGCGCCTTATGGACCGGTTCAGCCAACATCCCCATGTGGGCGAACTACGCGGGCGGGGCCTCTTCCGGGGCATCGAACTGGTCGAAGACCGCGACACGAAGGCGCCCTTCGATCCCAGCATGGGCGTGGCCGCCAAGATCAAAAAGGCGGCCTTTGACGTGGGGCTGATCTGTTACCCGATGTCGGGCACGATCGACGGACGCACAGGGGATCATATCCTTCTTGCTCCGCCCTTCATCATCGAGGACGCGCAGCTCGACGAATTGACCGACAAGCTCGACACCGCCCTCTCGGCCGCAATCTGAGGACGACATGGACGCTGCTTCAGACAACACCCGCGACGTCATGCGATACGCCACGTTCGCAGGCATGATTGTGCTGTCGCTTGTCTCGCTGATCGGCCTCTTCTGGAACGCATGGTTCCTGATCCCGCTTGCCATCGGGCTTTGGCTGTCAGCGGTCGGAGTTTACGACGTGACCCAGCGCAGCCACTCAATCCTGCGGAACTACCCGATTCTGGGGCATATGCGGTTCCTCTTCGAAGGCATCCGTCCCGAAATCCGGCAATACCTGATCGAAAGCGACCAAGACGAGGAGCCGTTCAGCCGCGAAAAACGCTCAATCATCTATCAGCGCGCCAAAGGCGTGGAGGACAAACGCCCCTTCGGCACGCGTCATCGGGTCTATGACGCGGGATATGAATGGATCACCCATTCGGTGGTCCCGAACCACATCGAGAATCATGATTTTCGCATCCGTATCGGCGGGCCCGCTTGCCTGCAGCCCTATGACTGCTCGCTCTATAATATATCCGCCATGTCCTTCGGAGCGTTGTCGGCCAATGCGATCCTGGCGCTCAACAAGGGCGCACGGAAGGGTAACTTCTGCCATGACACCGGCGAGGGCAGCATCAGCCGCTATCACCGGGAGGGTGGCGGCGATCTGATCTGGGAGTTGGGCTCAGGCTATTTCGGGGCGCGCACTGAGGACGGGCGGTTCGACCCTGTGAGATTCCGCGATCAGGCTGCCGACCCGCAGGTGAAGCTAATCGAGTTGAAGCTCAGCCAGGGCGCTAAGCCGGGCCATGGGGGCATGTTGCCGGCGGCCAAGATCTCGCCCGAGATCGCCGAGGCGCGGGGCGTTCCGATGGGGGTCGATTGCATCTCGCCCGCGTCACATCCGGAATTTTCAACCCCGCTCGGGCTGATGGAATTCATCGGCAAGCTGCGGGATGGCGCGGGCGGCAAGCCCGTAGGCTTCAAGCTGTGCATCGGACACCGTCGGGAATTCATGTGCATCGTCAAGGCCATGCTGAAAACGGGCATTGTACCCGATTTCATCGTGATCGATGGCAAGGAGGGCGGCACCGGCGCCGCGCCCCTCGAGTTTGCGAACCACATGGGCATGCCCCTGGTCGAGGGGCTAACCTTCGCGCACAACACACTTCGCGGCGCCGGGTTGCGCGACCAAATCAAGATCGGTGCTTCGGGCAAGATCGTGACGGCCTTCGACATCGCGAAAATCCTAGCGTTGGGGGCGGATTGGGCGAACTCCGCGCGCGGGTTCATGTTCTCGCTCGGCTGTATCCATGCGCAGGCCTGCCACACGAACCACTGCCCCGTGGGCGTTGCCACGCAAGACAAGCTGCGCCAGCGAGCGCTCGACGTAGGTGACAAATCCGAACGGGTCTACCGCTTCCACAAGAACACGCTCAAGGCGGTGGCCGAATTGACTGGCGCGGCGGGGCTCAAACATCCGACGGAGTTCCTGCCCCACCACCTGATCATGCGCGAAAGCGACCGGGACATGGTGACGGGCGAGGAGGTCTACCCTTACCTCCCCACGGGCTTTCTATTGAACGACGATCCAAACGAGCGCGATCCTTTCGGCTACCGAATGAGGTGGGCGCGGTCGCGCGCCGAAAGCTTCGCGCCGTTCAACGTCTGATAGGAGCTGCGGCACATGAGCCTGAAACCCCTCGACCCCGCGACCTGGCCGCCCGAAATCTCGGATATGGCAGGCGGCTATGCCGGGCGGCTCAACGTCTATCGCACAATCGCGCACCACCCCGCACTATTGCGAGCGATAGATACGCTGCGCGAGCATATCGTGAACCAGACGGCGCTCGGACCCCACCTGTCGGAAGTGGCGATCCTGCGCGCCGGGCACCGGCTCGCCTCCAGCTACGAATGGGATCAGCACATCCTGCGCGCCCGGGCGCGGGGGTTGAGCGACGCGCGTATTGCTTCGCTCAAGGGCCCTGTCGAAAAGATGGCTCCAGAGGACGTTGTGATCGCGACGGCGGTCGATGAGCTTTTCGATGCGCGCATGATGTCGCCCGCCAGTGCTGCCACTTTGGAGCGGCTTGTAGGCCGCCAGGGCGTCTTCGACCTAATCGCCACGGTCGGGTATTATTCCATCCTCGGCTACACACTCAAAAGTTTCGACGTGCCGCAGGACGACGATGTCACCGCCGCCCTCGTGGAGACACCGCTTGAGCCTCCGCCCAGATAGGCGAAGTCCGGCGGGCCACGTCCAAGCCCGCCCGCCATTTCCAACATGCAACTTCAAGAGAGACAGCTATGCTGAAAACACTGACCAATCTGCGCGATATGCTGTCGGATCCGAGCCTTCTGGAAAACCGGGCCTACGTGGCCGGGGCATGGGTCAATGCGGGCTCTGGCAAGACTTTCGCGGTGGCGAACCCGGCTCGGGGAGACGTGATCGCGGAAGTGGCCGATCTGTCCCGCGCCGAGGTCGCGGGCGCCATCGAGGCTGCCTTCACCGCGCAAAAGGCCTGGGCCGCTCGCACCAGCAAGGACCGCGCCGCCATCCTGCGCCGCTGGTACGATCTGATGGTCGCACATGCCGACGACCTCGGCGCGATCCTGACCGCCGAACAAGGCAAGCCTCTGGCGGAGGCCAAGGGCGAAATACTCTACGGTGCGTCCTTCATCGAATGGTTCGCCGAAGAGGCCAAGCGCGTCTACGGCGAGACGATCCCCGGCCACCAGCCCGACAAGCGGATCACCGTCATCAAGCAGCCCATTGGCGTCGCGGCGTCGATCACACCGTGGAATTTCCCAAACGCGATGATCGCGCGCAAGGTGGCCCCGGCCCTTGCGGCGGGCTGCGCGATGGTCGCGCGGCCTGCCAAGGAAACGCCGCTGTCGGCCCTTGCAATGGCGGTTCTGGCCGAACGCGCGGGCGTGCCTGCGGGGGTCTTTTCCGTCGTAACCTCCGCGAGCGCGTCGGAGATCGGCAAGGAATTTTGCGAGAACCCGCGCGTGCGCAAACTGACCTTCACGGGCTCCACCGAGGTGGGCCGCATCCTCTTGCGCCAGGCTGCTGATCAGATCTTGAAATGCTCTATGGAGCTTGGCGGCAACGCGCCCTTCATCGTCTTCGACGACGCCGATCTGGATTCCGCCGTTGAAGGTGCCATCATCTCCAAATACCGCAACAACGGCCAAACTTGTGTCTGTGCGAACCGACTTTACGTCCAGTCGGGTGTCTATGACGCCTTTGCCGAAAAGCTCGCCGCGGCGGTGGGAACTATGAAGGTTGGAGATGGCTTCGACGATAGCAGCCAGCTTGGGCCGCTGATCAACCCATCCGCCGTCGAAAAGGTCGAAGAACACATCGCCGACGCCAAGGCACGCGGCGGCACGATACTGACGGGCGGCGCGCGCCACAGCCTCGGCGGCACCTTCTTCGAGCCGACCATAATCACGGGCGCCACGCCGGACATGGCATTTGCTAAGGAGGAAACCTTCGGCCCTTTAGCACCGCTCTTCCGCTTCGAGACCGTGGAGGACGTGATCGAGATGGCCAACGACACGATCTTCGGACTGGCCGCTTATTTCTACGCACGCGACCTCAGCCGCGTGACCAAGGTGCAGGAGGCACTGGAATACGGGATGGTCGGCGTCAACACCGGCCTGATCTCGACCGAGGTCGCCCCTTTCGGCGGCGTAAAACAATCGGGCCTGGGCCGCGAGGGCAGCCATCATGGCTTGGATGAGTTTCTCGAAATGAAGTACATCTGTACGTCCATCTGAAAGGTCGGCTCCGGCGCGTCGGGCGACACCGCGCCTTCCTTGACCTGAATGGCAGGCGACCCGCGCGCGGCGGCCGGCCTTGTTTCTTCGCTCAGGTTGTTCCTGTGCCCTGCGCGACCTGCACTTGAGCGCGGCAGCGGCAAGGCGGCTCGTCACAACGACTATCCGGACCGACACAGCCAGGGCCAGTGCCAAAAAAGAAACGTCGCGCCGGCCGGGCGTTCGGAAGGCCAAACCAGCCCGCGTTTACTCCTCTTCTGGGGCATTCTTCTCTTCCCCATCCGGCTCGAGACTCGCCCGCATCCAGGGGCTGGTTTCCCGGATCGACAATTATACCGTGGAGCGCAATCCCGGCATGGCGCATCAGTTTATTACCAAGCCGCTGCACGCGCATGACTATGACAGCCTGTTCGCGCCCCATTCCCGCACGGCGATCCGAGTTGCGGCCCTACAGGATCTTGCTCAACGGAGCGGCGGATCATGGCAAGTGCCGCCTGCGGCTCGGAGGTCGACGCGCCCGAACCCGTGGGGTTAAACACGCTCCAACAAAGAGGGCCAGCGCGAGGCTGGCCCAAAGTACGGCAAGGGAAGAGATGCCATTACCGAAGGGTGTATTAAGGCTACGGCCTCCCTGAGCGATTCGACAAGCGCGCTATTCGTCGTCATGGGACTGCCCGGGTGGTAACTTGCTCAACTTTCGGCATGAACTCAACAGACCTGCTAGCGGCTATTGGTCTTCTCTGAGAAGATGGCAAGCCCTAGCCTCATTCTTTTAGGCCCCCTGACATGGCCATCAGAGCGTTGAGCAAAGGCATTCGTCCAAGAAGGCGCTTGCTATTTTGTTTAATTACAGAATGGAAACGCCTTTCAGACAATAAATTAAGTAACGGGAAGGTTGGCTGCGGCTAGCCCTATGAAGCTCAGCAGTATGCTCCGTCGACTTTCTTCTGTCCTCCTGCCAACGTAGCTAGGCCATTATGCAAGGGATTGGGGTCCGATGACGGAGATTTGGGACGCTACCGCAAGCCAGATTGCGGACGAGGTGCGATCACGACGCCTTTCTGCCGTCGAGGTCGCCGAAGCACACCTTGACCGGCTCGCCCGCGTGAACCCTGCCGTCAACGCCGTGGTTCAGGAGTTTCCCGAGGAAGCACTTGAGGCCGCCGGTCAGGTCGATGCGGCGATCGCACGGGGCGAAGATCCGGGTCCGCTCTGCGGTGTGCCGGTAACGATCAAAGTCAACGTCGATCAGAAAGGCCACGCCACCACGAACGGATTGCGGCTGCAGGAAGGGCTTATTGCAACCGATGACAGCCCGGTGGTCTCGAACATCCGGAAGGCCGGCGGGGTTATCGTGGGGCGCACCAATACACCTGCCTTCTCACTTCGCTGGTTCACCAAGAACGGCCTGCATGGTCAAACGCTGAACCCCCGAAACATAGATATTACTCCCGGAGGCTCGTCTGGAGGCGCGGCGGCCGCCGTTGCTTCAGGTATCTGTGCCATCGGGCATGGAACGGATATCGCGGGATCGATCCGCTATCCGGCCTACGCATGCGGTCTGCATGGGCTTCGTCCGACACCCGGGCGCATTCCGGCTTATAATTCCAGCGCGCCCGACCGCTTCATCGGTGCGCAGCTGATGGCCGTCTCGGGACCGATTGCACGCAGCATGGCCGATCTTGACACCGCTTTTGCCGCGATGACTGCGCCCGATCCGAGGGACCCTTTGCATGTGCCGGTAGCACTTCGTGATGCGGACTTCCCGAAGCGTGTGGCGTTAACGCTGTCACCCGACGGAATGGAAGTGGCTGACGATGTGCGTGCGGCCCTTCTCGATGCAGCGGAGCGCCTGCGCGGCGCGGGCTGGATTGTCGAGGAACAGGAATGCCCACCGATGCGACGCGCGGCTGACATCAATGCCTGTCTCTGGATGGCGGAAACGCAGTTCGGTGCAGGCGAGGCAGTAGCTCGCGAGGGCGAGGCGGACGCTGAATTCGTCTTCGACCGGATGACCGAAGATGCCGGCAAGGTGGGATTTACGTCACTCATGGAGGCGCTCCAGGCACGCCTGGGCCTTGCACGCCAGTGGGACCTGTTTCTGCGGGATTTCCAGGTCGTCCTCTGCCCCGTATCCGGGGAGCTACCCTTCGACCAGCAGCTCGATGTCAGTTCTGAGGCTGCCTTTGCCCGAGTCTATGAAGCGCAGCTGACCCAACGGGCGATCCCTGCAATCGGCGTACCGGCTCTCGCAGTGGCGACGGGCCAAGCGAAGGGTCGACCTGTCGGCGTCCAACTGATCGGGCCCCGATATCGGGAGGACATACTGCTAGCTGCAGGTAGCGACATCGAAGCAGCTGGGGACCTGCCCCGCGTTGCCACACCAATGTGGATACCATGATGGCCGGCTCCGGGTGGCCGGCGTGAACATAAGTTACCTGCGAGGAAGCATTTAGCGCCGGATCAACTTATGGCGGTTCATTCGTTTATTTCTTTTTGCTCATTTTAGAGTCCGCCATGGTCCACTTCAATCGCATTGAAACCCATGACCCGGACAAGCAGTAGCATAAATCGAGCCGTACTCGGTCCCGCGATCGGCACAGAGCTCACATGAGCCACCTGACTAGGGCGGGCACGATCATGCTGGTCAGCAGCGCGTTCAGCGCCATCGCGATCCCGGCATAGGCGCCAGCGACCTCGTTGACCTGGAAGGCGCGCGCCGTTCCGATCCCGTGTGCGGCGAGGCCGACCGCGAAGCCGCGCGCCCGCCAGTCGCGGATGCGGAGGAGCGTCATCAGCGGCGTCACCGTTACTGCACCGATGATGCCCGTCAGGATCACCAGCACCGCGGTGAGCGTCGGGATGCCGCCGATCGCCTCGGACACGCCGAGCGCCACCGGCGCGGTCGTGGATTTCGGTCCGAGCGAGAGGATGACCTCGGCCGACAGCCCGAAGACGCGGGCCATGAGGATCGCCGAGCCCGCAGCGACGACCGACCCGGCGAGCAAGGCGAAGAGGATGGGCGCCACCGAGCGCCGGATCATCTCGCGATTGTCCCAGAGCGGCAGGGCCAGCGCCACGGTCGCGGGGCCGAGCAGGAAATGGATGAACTGCGCGCCGTCGAAATAGGTATCATAAGTCGTCCCGCTCAGCCACAGAACGGGCGCGATCAGCAGGACCGATATCAGCACCGGGTTGGCCCAGGGCGGATAGCCGAGGCTGCGCGCCGCCCTGTCCGACAGAAGATAGGCGAGCAGCGTTGCCGTCAGCCACAGGAGCGGCGTGGCGGACAGGTAGCTCCAGAGGCTCTCAACACCGGTCATGGCTCGCGTCCTTCGGTCAGTCGACGCACGGCAAGGAAGGTGCCGACTGCGGCCAACATCGCGAGCAGGGTCGAGGCGACCAGGATCACGAGCAGTGCTGCCCAGTCTTCGGACAAAACATCGAGATTGCCGATCACCCCGACGCCTGCGGGCACGAACATGAGCGACAGGTGGGCAAGGATGACGTGCACCGTCGGCCTCAGCGTCTGCGCGATAAAGGGTCGGACCGTCAGGGCGGCAAGCAGCAGCGCGAGCCCCAGCACGGGCCCAGGGATGGGCAGCCCTAAGCCACGGGCCGCCACCTCCCCGATCAGCTGGCATGTCAGGAGAAGCGCGAGGGTCGGGAGCATGGCGGAGGTCCTTGACGGCGTATGTTCCCCCATTCTGGCACCCGTATTATATCCGCATGCAAGGGGCGTCGCGGATGGGCTGTCATCAAAGCCTGCCCTGCCACGCCCTGCCCCACCGCATCCATCCAGGTGCAGAACTTTGCTAGGGCTCGCGCGCCCATGCTCCCCGTCATCCGGCATGGGGCCGGATGACCGGATGTTGCACGCAAAAGGCGGCGACTGTCAGTCGGCGGCCGCCACGCGCAGAAGGTCGGTGATACGCCGCACGGCCACCCGGCGGTTCAGCCGCTCGTTTTCAAGCGTTGGGATCAGAAGGAACTCCTCTCCATAGCCCTGGATGACCATGTTCTGCGGCGGCACCCCGAAATACTCGGTCAGCGCGAGGGCCACCGTTTCGGCCCGTCGGTCCGACAGAGCGAGGTTGAACGACGCGCTTCCGGTCGCGTCGGTGTGCCCCTCGATCAGGAACACTTCGCGCGGATTTTCGGCGATAGCCTCGGACATGTAGCGCCCCAGTTCGAACAGCTGACGCGCCTGTTCGGGAGCGATCGCCGCCGAGCCGGTATCGAAGGTCACGTTCTCGAGGTTGATCGCGGGTGCGAGGTCACGCACGGCGCGGATCGAGCGGATCTGCGCGAGGCTGAAACCGCGATCCGTAGCCGCGTGCAGTGCAAGCGCCCGCGCAAGCGCGTCGGCATCGGCGGATCCGCTATCGATCAGAGCAGGCATCTCGGTCTGTGCGGGCGGAAGCTCGCTGACGACGACCGGCGTCTGCACGGCGATATCGTCGATGAGGATCGTCCGTGTCCCGTCGGGCGCGACAACCGTGCGCCGCAGGATGCGCAGGTCGCGGTCGCGCACGGTGATAACCTGGGTGCCGTCAGGCTGGGTGATCACATTGCGCGAAGACCCGTCGGCGAAGGTTTCCGTCCTGACGGCGTTTCCGGGGCGTCGCAGAAGCGTGTCGTCATCCCGGATCACCTGATAATCGCCCTCGGGCCGCAGCACCACGAGCCGATCGTCCGCGCGGTTCACGACCTCGCGGTTGCCCGCGATGATGGACCCGATCGCCAGTCCGGCAATGCCGCCGAGGATCAGGCCTTGGGTGCCGGTCAGCCCGGTGCGATCGCGGTCGTCCTCTCGCGCCTGACGTTCGGTCGTGGCCGTCAGAAGCCGGCCAAAATCCTGGTCGGACCGGCGGGCGGTTTCCTCGGTGATCGTCTCTTCCACTGCGGTCGCGACGGGCGCAGCATCGTCCATAATGGCGAGCGATTGCTGCGCTTCGGCCGCATCGGCTTCGGCCTCCGCGATCTCGACCTCGGCTTCGGCCACCGGATCGACGGGCGCGGCGGCGGCCTCTTCCGCGGCGGCGGCGGCCGCGCGGGCGGCCTCGAGCTCCTCTGCCTCCTCGGCGGTCAGTTCGTCGGGCGTAACCAGCAGGGCCTCAGCCGCTTCCATCATCTCCGCTTCCGTCTCCGCCATGTCTCCACCAATCGCCTCGTCCCCCTCCTCGGCCTCGGCAAGGGCCGCGGCCAGCGCGTCCTCCTCAGTAGACGTGGCGGGGGCCTCAGGAGAAGACTCTTCGACAGGTGCAGCGGCGACGTCTGCCGCCGGGCTGCCAGAGGCGGCTTCAGGGGCCGCCGTTTCGCCGGTTGCAGGTTCCTCCGTGGGCGCCTCGTCGGTCACCGCCTCCGCAGTCGCCGCTTCGTCGGCATCGGTGGTTTCCGCCGCCGCGGGCGCCCCTGCGTCTTCGACGGGCGCGGCCTCAGTCAGAGGTTCTTCCGGCGCGGCTTCTGCGCCAGGCTCCTCGGCGGCGCTTGGTGCCGTTGCCTCCGCGTCTTCAGACGGCGCTTCGGCAGGCGCGTCGGTCTCCGGCACCTCTTCCGCCACGGGCTCCTCGGCCACTGCCTCTGGTTCGTCAGCTGCAGCGCTATCGGCCTCGGTCGCTGCTTCGGCCTCGGTCGCTGCTTCGGCGTCGGACGCCTCTTCAGGTGCTGTCTCCGCCGGCGTCGCGCCCTCGGTGACGACACCCTCTTCCAGGAGGCGTGCGAGACACGCGTCCGCGTCCTCTCCCTCCTCGCACTGGCTGGCGTCGAACTCCTGGGCGATCGCGGCGACGGGCAGATGGCCCGAGACGATCGCAAGGCTCGCGATCAGGGCGGTGGAGGTTCGAAGGGTGCTGAGCATGGCTGGTCCGATTCCTGAAATGAACGTCGGATCGCTGGAGAGCGCTTCCGAAACAGGTCGCCCAAGACGTATGGCCATCAGATCGCGTCAGCAATGGAACGGCACATGTTATCCGATAACCGGCCTCTCTCCGCCGAAGCGCGCTGGAGAAATGGGGTTGCCTAGGCTTCCCGCATTGGGGCGTGATCGTTGGCACGTGCCCCGTTCTGCGCATCCGCCCTCCGGCAGGCTTTTTGTTCATCGCATTCACGGCGTCTAAGCAAACAATCTTTGTTGAACGCCTGTACCGAATCTCAGCGGCGCGCTCTGGAACTGAAACCGAAGAAAAGCCAGCGCGACATCGCCGCCGAAGCCGGATTAAATGACGTGACCATGTTGTCGATGATTTAGAGCGGCGCGAACAAGGTGCCGCTCGATCGTGTGCCTGCCATGGCACGCGCCCTCGAGGCTGACCCCAAGCTCCTGTTTCGGCTGGCACTCGGGCAGGCCGGCCGCGAGACCACGCGCCTGGTGGTCGATGCAATTTTTGGCACCGTCGACTCCCGCAACGAGGTTGGCCGGCTCGAAGAGTTGCGTGACGCTTCCGGACATACCGACCCGGCCCTCACGAACCGCACTCGGAGCGCCATCAGGGGGATTGTCTGGAAATGACTGACAGGCGCGTTGTAGATGGCGTCAGGTTGCCGGACGACATCAGCCTGACAGAGAACGAGCAGGCTTGGGTAGATCTCATCCGCAGCATCACGGCAGGACGTGATCCAGCCCCAACGCTCTCCGCCTGCCAGGCACAGCAGGTCTTGCAGAGAGCAAAATGTCCTACCACACCGCAGTCTCCCAGCCTCTTGCCCGATAAGGATTGAGCGATAATGGTAGCTTGCTTCAGCGTAGATCTAGAAGGAGAAAGATCCGTCCGGGCCTTTGCCATGGTCGAAGTGTCGCTTGAGCAGGACTGCCGGGGGTCGTAGCATCGGACGATCAGACCACGGACAAAGATCTTGACCACAAGCGATCTCGATCCCGCCCTTCTCGCAGAGCTTGCCCCCACTGGTCGGCTGCGCGCTGGCATTAACACGGGCAACTTCCTCCTCGTCAGCGGACACACGGCTGATGGCCATCCCGTCGGCGTGTCGCCCGACGTGGCGGCTGAAATCGCGCGCCGGCTGGATGTTGAACTCGAGTTCGTCTGCTACCCTGATCCTGGGCTGCTGGCCGATGCCGCCGACCGTGGTGAGTGGGACATCGGCAATATCGGGGCCGAGCCGCAGCGGGCACGAACCATCGCTTTCACCTCGGCCTATTGTCAGATCGAGGCGACCTACCTTGTGCCTGCGGGTTCACCGATCACGACGATCGACGAGGTAGACCAACCGGGGCGCCGTGTCGCGACCAAGGGACGGGCGGCCTACGGACTGTGGCTGGAGAATAACCTGAAACATGCCGAGCTGGTGCGAACCGAGAGCATCGACGACTCCTTCGATGCATTCGTGGAACAAGAGCTTGACGCGCTGGCGGGGCTCAGGCCACGGCTCCTGAAAGACTTTGAGCGGTTGCCGGGCGCTCGCATTCTTGAAGGCCAATTTAGCGCTGTGCAGCAGTCGGTAGGCACGCCTCGCGGGAACCTGAAGGCGGCGGAGTGGCTCGCGGAGGTGATCGAGGAGTTGAAGGCTTCGGGGTTCATCGCCGGACTGATCGAGCGCCACGCGGTGCAGGGGCTGAGCGTCGCGCCGCGGGCCGACGGCCCGGAAGGCACTTGATACAGAAAGCTATGCTCGACCCGTTTCGTAACGCTGGGCACTAGGCGCACCGACTGCACGGCCGATCCTGTCCGTTTCGAAGTTGGTGCCGTCTTCTCACGAGGGGCATCGAACTAATCAAGGCACGAGTGATTTGGCCGCTCACAAGTAGTGTCCTACAGAGAGCGCCTACAAGAAAGGTCGCGACCAGAGTGACATCCGTGTTCAAAAGCCGAAGCACCTGTGGTCGTTACGCGCCGTTCTTCCCGCGAATTGCAGCGGTCCTAATCAGCCGATAAGACATCCTGATGTGGACTTTTGCGGCGGCTGTCTTTCTGCTGATCATCACACCAGGTCCCGGGGTTCTGTCCACGGCCGGAGTCGGGTCGGGCTTCGGTGTGGCCGCTGGGACCAGGTATGTGGCCGGCCTCTTTCTGGGCACCAACCTCGTTGCACTCGCCGTGGTGAGCGGCCTTGCGGCGCTCGTTCTCGCAGACCCACGCATCCGCCTGATCCTGTTCGTGGTGTCGTTCGGCTATCTGACCTACTTGGCCCTGCGCATCGCCTTCGCGGGCTCACGGATTGCATTCATCGAAAAGGCGCGTCCTCCAGGGATCGGCGGCGGCATTCTTCTCCAGGTCGTCAACCCGAAAGCCTACGCTGTCAACACGGCCTTCTTCACGGGCTTTGGCTTCATGCCCGACAACTATGCCATGGAGGTGGCTCTCAAGTTTTTTATAATGAACGCGATCTGGCTGCCTATTCATTTCTTGTGGCTTTGGGCCGGGGTCATGATCCACCGCCTCGAGATATCCGACCGCGCACATTCCATCATAAACGTCGGGATGGCAGCGGCCATGCTCGCGGTCGTTTTTCTCGCCGTCCTTTCTCAGCTTTAGCACCGCTATCTGAAAGCGGGTTCAAACCGGGTCCAAGCAGTGTCGGGGCGGCTTGCGCGACCCCGGGCAAGAAATCGTTCGTGGCACTCGGACTGAGCTTCTGGCCCGTATCGAATGGCGATATGGCAACAGGCAACCTCATCCGCCCGTTGAGTCAACCACAGGCATCTCCTCGGCTCCCAAGCCGTGCATTTGCGCCACCTTGAAAAAGGCCTGCCGCAGGCGCGCAAGAACCTCCGAGCGGGATGACACCTGGCGCTGGACCAGGCCGACCCGCCGCGTGATGGCCCCCTCACAGAAGGGGCGCGTGTGCAGCGTGCCAGTGCCCGCGTTAAGAAGTGCGATCTTTGGCACGATCGCCACGCCCAGATCCGCCTGAACGAAGCCGATTACGGACGGCATCGTATTTGTTGCCACGATTTCCCTCGGCGATACGGACAGCGCGGCCAGCTCCGTTTCGATCTGACGCGACAGCGGCACTTCCGTCACGTAGCGAATGAAAGGCAAATCCGTGAGCAGCGAAAGGTCACTCCGCCATGCCTCAGCCCGTGGTGCGATCAGGACGAGCGGCTCTGTCAAGACCGGGCTCCAGGACAGGCTGGCGGGAACACCGACATTCTCAGCCACAAGCGCCGCGTCCAGGCGACCTGCGGCGACGTCGGACATGAGTCGTTCGGACATGCCGACAGTCAGGTCGAAGGACAGATCGGGGTAGGCATCTCGCATCTCCGCAAAAGCCTGGGGCACAAGATGCATCGAAACCGTGCGGATTGCCCCGAAATTGAGCATGCCCGCCGTGCGTCCACCCGAAATCGCCATCCGCGCTTCGGTCATCGTCTGCACCACCTGACGGGCCGCGCGCAGCAGTTCTTCCCCCTTTGCGTTCAGCTGCCGCGGCCGTTTCCTGCGGTCGAAGAGCGTAACGCCCAACTCCGCCTCAAGTGCTTGAATTTGCTGACCTACGGCCGAGGGCGTCAGGTTGACCACGGCCGCCGCGCCCGAGAAGCTCCCGGTGTCCGCGACGGCGACGAGCGTTTGCAACTGGCGTATGTCCATGATGTCAAATGAAGATATTCTTCAGAAAAATGCAAAAAGAAATCATTTTCTAAAGCTACTCTTGTGCAGGTAGCGGTTTTGTCAGCCTGAGTCTTGGGCATTTGCCCAGAAATGACACCAGCTACCAGCTAAAGGAGACCACAATGACTGTTGCTTCGCGTGTTTTCGCTGCCGCGGGACTTGCCGTCGCAAGCCTGACGGCCCCCGCCATGGCGCAGGAATATCCAAGCCAGCCCGTCGAATTCATCGTGCCGTGGTCGCCTGGTGGCGGCAGCGACACTCTGATGCGGATCGTGGCCAACAACGTGACGCCCTATCTCGGCGCCGAGATGCCGGTGATCAATATGCCCGGTGTTGGTGGCACCGTCGGCCTGACCGAAGCGTCGCGCCGCGCCGCGGACGGCTACACGATCAGCCAGGTGCACGAGGGACTCCTTGCCGCGACAGCAACCGGCCTGACTGAACTGGCGTGGGACGACTTTGACCACATCGCCCTGATGACAGCCTCACCTCAGTATCTCGTCGCGGCGGCCGATCAGCCCTTCGACACGATGGAAAGTTTGGTGGAATACGCCCAGGCCAACCCCGGTGAGTTGACCATCGGGGTCACGCTGGGCGGCGTTCCGCACCTGCACGCCGCCATGATCGCCGAGGCCTTCGATATCGAGTGGCGCTACGTCGGCTACGAGGGCACTGGCGAGCGTATCCGCGCGCTTGTCGGCGGCAACCTCGACCTCGCCATCGGTGACGTCGCCTCCTCGCTTCAGTTCGCCCAGAACGGCGACCTCGTGTTCCTCGCCACCGGTGCGGCCGAGCGGATGCCGCAGACGCCCGACGTGCCGACCTTCATGGAGCTTGGCGCCGACCTCGACCTCTCGATCACCCGCGGCATCGTGATGCCGGCAGGTTCCCCAGAAGAGGCGCAGGCCACGCTTGAAGCCGCCCTGATGGAGCTGTCGCAGGACGAGGCGTTCATCGAGCAGATCAACAACGCCGGCGCCGATGTCGCCTTTCGCGGCCGCGAAGCCTACTCAGCCTACCTCGCCAACCTCGCGGCGACGGTTGAGCGCCTTGCAGAGGTGATCGCGCCTTGAGCCAGATCGACTCCAGGTCGACGCAGCAGGAGTCGGGCGAGATCGCCCGGCTCCTGTCCTATATCGCCCTTCTTGCGGTATCTTTGGGCCTGTTTCTCGAGGCGCGCGCGATGCCCAGGTCGCGTTTCGAAGTTCTGGGCGCCGGCGCCTTTCCGATGCTCGTCCACGGCTGTCTCAGCTTGCTACTCGTGGCTTCCATCATCGCGTCGATCCGAAAAATCCCAGTTGGTGCCTACGGCGTCTTCGCCTCGGCAATCGTGACTTGGGCCCGCGAAAAGCGCCTGGTTCTGTTCCTCTTCCTCTGCCTGGCCATCTACGTCATGTCCATGCCAGTCATCGGCTACCCCATTGCGACCCTTCTGTTCCTTCTGGCCCTGCAGATCACGCTGGCGCCCAAGACGCGCACGGCGATCGCCACAGCGGTCGTCTTGTCGCTGATTTTTTCCTACGGCCTCAACTGGCTATTTGCCGAGGTCTTCAACGTATTTCTTCCCAGGGGGCGCTAGGACATGGACGCGTTTTTGCTGGGTGCCTCAGAGGTGCTGTCGCTGACGACGCTGGCGATGATGCTGGCGGGGGCCATCGCGGGGATCATCGCCGCTGCGATCCCCGGCTTTACGGTGACCATGGCGATCGTCCTGACGCTTCCGCTGACGTTCACCATGGACGCGCTTCAGGGCATTTCGGTGATGCTGTCGGTGTATGTCGGGGGATACACCGGCGGCCTGATATCAGCGGCCCTGCTCGGCATTCCTGGCACGCCGTCGTCCGTCGCCACCACGTTCGATGCCTTCCCCATGGCCCGCAAAGGCGAGCCGGGCCGCGCCCTGTCGCTGGGGGTCTGGGCCTCGTTCTTCGGCACGATCATCTCGACCATCGTGCTGATCATCGCCGCCCCGCCTTTGGCCATCTTCGCAGTTCGCCTCGGTCCTTGGGAGTATTTCTCCCTCATCGTCTTCGCCCTGACGATCGTGGCGAGCCTCGTCGGGAACTCCCTACAACGCGGCCTGATTGCGGCACTGATCGGTCTTGCGATTTCGACGGTCGGAGCCGACCCGATCATGGGCCGTCCCCGCTTCGACATGGGGTGGGAGTTGCTGGCCGCCGGGCTGCCCTTCCTCGTGGTGCTGATCGGTATCTTCGCCATCTCCCAGCTCGCCTCCGAGGTCGAGGATGCCGACGCCATCAAACGGGGCGAAAAGCTTGTCGATGGCGAGATCGAATTCAAGACCTGGGCCGTGATGCGCGAGGTGCTGATGCGGCCGGTCAATCTGATCCGCTCCTCCATGGTCGGCGTCGCCATCGGGGCTCTGCCGGGCGCGGGCGGCTCCATCGCAAACCTCGTGGCCTACGACCAGGCGAAACGCGCCTCGAAGACGCCGGAGGAGTTCGGTAAAGGCACGCCCGACGGAGTTGTCGCATCGGAGGCAGGTAATTCGGCCACGGCAGGTGGCGGCCTGATCCCGCTGATTTCCTTGGGTATTCCCGGATCGGCCGTAGACGCGATCCTGATGGCCTCGCTCATGGTGCACGGCATCTCGGTGGGTCCGCGCCTGATCATGGACAACGCCGACCTCGTCTACGGAATGTTCTTGGCCATGGCGGTCTCGAGCCTGATGATGCTGGTGGTTTGCGTCCTGTCGATGCGCGCCTTCCTGCGGGTAGCCGAGGTGCCGAAATGGGTCGTGGTGCCCGTGGTTCTCGTGTGCTGTGTCGTGGGGTCCTTCGCGCTCAATAACCGCGTGACCGACCTCTACCTGCTCGCGGCCGTGGGCCTGCTGGGCTACGCACTCAAGGCGCTCGACTACCCGCTGGCCCCGCTGGTGCTGGGCGTGATCCTCGGCCCCATCGCAGAAACCAACCTGCGTCGCGCTCTCATGACGGAGCCAGATTGGTCCCTCTTCCTGACACGCCCCGTCAGCCTAGTCTTCCTCGTCGCCGCGGTTCTCTCTGTGGCCTGGGCCATTCGTGGCATCCTGAAATCCAGAAACGAAGCCCGATCCGGGAAGGAACCCATCTGATGTCATTCCGTCACGATGCGCTCTACGCGTCTCGGCGCTCGCCTGTCCTCGCGGACAACCTCGTCTCTACATCCCACCCAGTCGCCGCACAGGCAGGGCTGTCGACGCTAGCCCGCGGCGGCAACGCCGTCGACGCGGCGATCGCCGCTGCCGCGACCCTCACGGTCGTCGAGCCGACTGGCAATGGGCTGGGCTCGGATGCCTTCTGCATCCTGTGGGACGGCAAGGAGCTGCATGGCCTGAACGCCTCTGGCGGGGCTCCGGCAGGCTGGACGCCCGACCGCTTCAAGGGGCGTGAGACCATGCCGTTCCGGGGATGGGACAGCGTCACAGTGCCAGGGGCCATCGCCGCCTGGGCCGAGCTCAACGACCGCTTCGGCAAGCTCAACCTTGAGACCGTGCTCGCCCCCGCAATTTCCTACGCGGAGGACGGGTTCATCGTGTCTCCCGTGATCGGCGCACTCTGGGCGCGTGGAGCCGACATGCTCTCAGATCAGCCTGGCTTTGCACAGGCCTTCATGCCAGGAGGACGCGCTCCGCGTGCCGGAGAACGCTTCCGGAATCCCGGCCAAGCCGAAAGCCTGCGTATGATCGCCGAAACCAAGGGGCGCTCCTTTTACGAGGGCCGGCTGGCAGAAAAGATCGCGGCTTTCGCGCGCCAACACGGCGCGGCCTTGTCGGAAGCGGATTTGGCCGCCTTCCAGCCCGAATGGTGCGGCACGATATCGGCGGATTTCGACCACAATACGCTCCATGAGATTCCACCGAACGGTCAGGGCATCGCGGCTCTTATGGCGCTAGGCCTTTTGCGACACACAGGTGTGCGGGACCTTGATGCCGACGACCCGCGCGCGCTGCATCTGCAGATCGAGGCGATCAAGCTGGCCTTCGCCGATCTCCACGCCTATGTCGCTGACCGCGACTTCATGACCTACGTGACGCCGGAAGACCTGCTCGAACCTGGCTACCTTGCAGATCGTGCGCAGCTTATCGACATGGACAAGGCTCAGGACTACGGACCGGGCGCGCCTAGACACGGTGGCACGGTCTATCTGACGACGGCGGACGCCTCGGGAATGATGGTCTCGTTCATCCAGTCCAACTATTCCGGCTTCGGCTCGGGCGTCGTTGTTCCCGACACCGGAATAAGTCTCCAGAACCGGGGCGCTGGGTTCTCGCTTATCCCCGGTCACCCGAATGAGGTCGCGCCGGGCAAACGACCCTTCCACACGATCATACCGGGCTTCCTGATGCAGAACGGCGGGCCCAAGATGAGCTTCGGCGTGATGGGTGGCCCGATGCAGGCGCAGGGCCATGTCCAGATGGTGCTTCGCACCCAACTTTGGGATCAGGACGTGCAAACCGCCGTCGATGCACCGCGCTGGCGCTTCGTTCGTGGACGCGATGTCGCCTGCGAGCAGGCAATGCCAGCCGCGACACGGGACGCCTTGGTCGCTCTTGGCCATGAGATCACAGTTGAAGCGCCTGACAGCGCCTTCGGCTTTGGTGGCGCCCAGCTGATCGAGCGATTGGACGGCGGCGGCTACGCTGCCGGCTCGGACCCGAGGAAGGACGGCGCCGCTCAGGGCTTCTAGCGGTTCAGTCCTGACATTCGGTGGCCTTGGATAAATCGTGCCGGTTCGCGTGTGCAGGTTATGCAGATGACCTCGACCGGTGCGCGCCAGCAGAGGGTCCCCGAGCCGAGCGGCAACCCAGAACCCGTACGGTTAAAGGCACGCCTTGCGGTTCGAGGTGGCACGTGCCATCCGCCGATTGCTGAGAGGATGACAGGATAAGCGGATGAGCGGGTCAGGAGACGTGACGACCGATGTCGCCATCGTCGGCGGTGGTCTTTCAGGACTGGCGCTCGCAAACCTGCTCCAAGCGGCCGGCCTTTCTTTCCAACTGTTCGAGGCACGGGCGCATTTCGGCGGCCGCATCGCAGCCCTCGAGGGACTCGGGGGCTGCGTCGACCTCGGCCCATCCTGGTTCTGGCCAGGGCAGCCCCGTATCGCCCAACTTGTTGCGGAACTCGGTCTTAGATCCTTCCCCCAGCACGCCCACGGCGACATCGTCTTCGAGGATGCGACGGGCATGGTCCATCAAGGGATGGGATACGCATCGATGGAGGGTTCGTTCCGTCTTGAGGGCGGAATGATTGGCCTGGTCGAGGGGCTCACCGCGACACTGCCAGCTGATCGCCTGCACCTCTCCTCTGCAGTCAAAGAGATGGGGAGCGGCCAGGTGCGTCTCGCCAACGGCACGTGTTGCTCGGCCCGGCACGTTGCGCTGGCCATCCCGCCCCGACTTGCGGCCACGCTAATCTACGACCCGCCACTCCCAGTGGCCGCGTTTCAGAGCCTGACAGCTATCCCGACATGGATGGCAGGGCATGCCAAGTTCGTGGCGATCTACGATCGCCCGTTCTGGCGTGAGAAAGGCATGTCTGGTGACGCGATGAGCCACCGCGGTCCGCTTGCCGAAATCCACGACGCCAGCAGCGCGGATGGCACCCCAGCCGCGCTCTTCGGATTCCTCGGTGTCCCGGCATCTCATCGCAAGGATCGTGCCGCCGAGATCGAAGCACTTGCGCTGCACCAGCTCGCGCAGATCTTTGGGCCCGAAGCGAGGGAGCCGCTGCAGACAGCACTGCAGGACTGGGCCTGCGAGCCCCTTACAGCGACGGAGACTGACCAGACACCTCCGGCAGGGCATCCGGCCTACGGGCTGCCACACGCGCTTGTGGGGGTTTCTGACGGCCGTCTTCACTTTGCCGGGACGGAGGTCGCCCAAGAGATGGGTGGGCTCATGGAGGGCGCTCTCGCGTCTGCAGAGCGTGTCGCGCGCCTGATCATCGCGGACATGAAACCTGGGTTGGATGCCAGCTGATCACTCCGCTCTGGGAATGCCGTTTCGACTGCGACTAACTGTCCGGCATCAGCACTCATGGGACAGACTGGGGTGATTGAGTAGTGGAGGATTT